>JBDSTO010000001.1:0-10577 GCA_039928255.1 Aestuariivirga sp.
CTAAACTGCAAGCCATGCGGCGACTGCTTTTCCTTATATTTGCAATTTTGTTGGGGGTGGGGGCTGGCCGTGCCGAAGACCTGACACCCGGCATGGCCTATTTGATGATCAAGAAAGTGCGCCCCACCGTAACCGAGCCTGACGGGTGGGCCAGCGATCTTCTCGATGTGATGAAGGCGCAAACCATCCCTCCAACCCGTGAAAATGTCTGTGCCGCCATCGCCGTCATTGATCAGGAGTCAAATTTTGTGGCTAACCCCGTTGTGCAAGGTCTGGGCGAATTGGCCGACAAGGCGCTCCGCGAAAAGATGGCGCATTATCCAATCATTGGTGCTCTCGTTTTGGAATTTCTCGATACACACCCTCAAGGAGACACCAGCTATCTCCAGCGCATCAGACGCGCCAAAACCGAACGCGATCTCGATCTCACCTATCGCGCTATGGTGAATGATGCAGGTACCGCCAGCAACATGTCGCTCTTCGTGCAAAGCGGATTGTTCAATCGCATGATTGAGGAGCGAAACAACATTTCGACTGTGGGCTCAATGCAGGTTTCCGTGGGCTTCGCAATGAACGAGGCAAAAAGCCAGCGCTATCTCCCCATGACATTGAGTGATGCCTATGCGCTACGTGATGAGCTTTATACCAGGCGCGGCGGCGTCTATTATGGCGTGAAGCAGTTGCTCGGCTATGACACAGGCTATTCGCAGAAAATCTTTCGCTTTGCTGACTATAATGCCGGGCGTTATTCCAGCCGCAACGCCGCCTTTCAACATATCATCAGTACACTAACGAAACAGACCCTGGCGCGCGATGGTGACTTGTTGCTCTATGGCAAGGATGGCACCGCATTGCCCGCGGTAAGCTCCAGCGAGAAAGCCTTGCGCGGCCTGAGCAGCGCTGAAAATCTGGGGTTCTCCGACAAACAAATCAGGGATGATCTGCTGTTGGAAAAGCAGGATGGTTTCGCCACCAGCGGAACTTATCTTGCGGTGAAAAATCTCTATCAGCGCAAAACCGGGAAACCCGCAGCCTTCGCCGAACTGCCGGGCATTGATCTAAAAAGCCCCAAACTCGCCCACAAAATGACTACGGCAAGTTACGCCGCATCGGTAGACCGGCGCTATCAGAAATGCCTGAGCGTGAAGTAGGCTAAGCCTTCACTTTGAGATTCTCAGGGTCATAAACCGGCTCCAGATGCGCCGTCGCTGCAACGCGTTCCTGCGCCACCACGAGCTCATATTTTCCGGCCTTCACATAATCAGCCGTCACACCGTCGGCGTTGCGTACATAGCCATATCCAACAGGCTTTCCAATCGTGTAGCCATAACCACCTGAGGTCAGATAGCCGGCAAACTTGCCATCGCGCAAAATCGTTTCGCGGCCCACCAGAACCACGTCTTCGCGGTTCGTGGTAAAGCCCACCATCATTTTCTTTTGCGGTTTGTTCGAAGCCTCAACCAAAGCTTGACGACCAATGAAATCCGTCTCGGATTTCAGCTTCACGGCCCAGCCAAGGCCCGCTTCAACCGGTGTATCATTGGGTGTGATGTCAGCACCCCAGGCGCGATAGCCCTTTTCAAGCCGCAGGGATTCAATGGCGCGATAGCCGCAATTCCTGATGCCAAATTTGGCGCCCGCGTCCATGATCGCATCATAGACCTCCGGCAATGCAAGATTGGATGCGTGGATCTCACAACCAAGCTCGCCCACATAGGTGACACGCAAAGCGCGCACCAGATGCTCATTGATCAGAATGCGTCTTGAATCACCAAAACGGAACGCCGCAGCACTCAGATCATCACCCGCAATGCTTTGCAAAATCTCGCGAGCTTTGGGCCCCATCAGGGAAAGCGTACCGTTTTCTTCTGTCACATCGGTAAAGCTGACGCGCGCATCGGCGGGAATGCGATCGGCAATCCAGTGGAAATCATGGGTGCGAAAACCGGTACCCGTCACAATGTAAAATTCTTCCGGTCCCAGACGCGCGATGGTGAGATCACACTCAATGCCACCGCGCGTATTGAGAACTTGCGTGTAAACCAATCGGCCCGGCGTTTTCGGAATGCGATTGGCGCATATTTTCTCGAGCACGTCAAAGGCATCAGGCCCGGTCATTTCAAACTTGGCAAAGGATGATTGATCAAACAGGCCAGCAGCCTCGCGCACCGCTTTATGTTCTTCTCCAACGGCGGCAAACCAGTTCTGCCGTCCCATGCTGTAGATATCCTTGGGCGTCTCGCCCGCTTTTCCAAACCAGTTCGGCCGCTCCCAACCAAGCTTCGAGCCAAAACACGCACCCGCCTTTTTCAAGCGGTCATAAAGCGGTGACACCAATTTCGGGCGACCGCTTTGATATTCCTCATGCGGAAATCCAATGGTGTAATGCTTGCCATAGGCTTCCAACGTGCGCTCATTCACAAAGGCGCGGTCGCGGTGAAGACCTGAGAAGCGGCGGATATCAACGCTCCACAAATCAGTGGGCGCTTCACCCTTCATCACCCAATCAGCAAGTACCCAGCCGGCACCACCACCCGATGCAATGCCAAAGGCATTGAAGCCGCAACCCATGTAGAAGTTCTTGAGCTCCGGTGCTGCCCCCAAAATGAAATTGCCATCGGGGGTAAAGCTTTCAGGCCCATTGATCATCTGCTTGATGCCAGCCTTTTCCAACGCAGGAACGCGCGCCAGAGCCTGGCTCATATGCTGCTCAAAATGATCCCAATCATCTTCAAACAACTGAAATTCAAATGTGTCAGGAACGTCGCCCTGAACCCAGGTGATGGGGTTGGGCTCATAGCCACCAAACACCAGCCCGCCGACTTCCTCTTTGAAATAGGTGCGCCGGTCAGGATCGCGGATCGTTGCGACATCGGTGGCGAGGCCTTCGACCTTTTCCGTAATGACATATTGATGCTTCACAGGTTGCAGCGGAACCGAAACGCCAGCCATTGCTCCAATCTGCCTGGCCCACATGCCACCGCAATTTACAACGCGATCACACTTCACCGTGCCGAGATTGGTTTTCACTGCAATTATGCGGCTATTTTCAATTTCAAATCCTGTGACGCGCACGCCTTCAAAGATTTTTGCGCCATGCATGCGCGCACCCTTGGCAAGCGATTGCGTGATGTCAGAGGGTGAAGCCTGCCCATCGGTGGGAAGGAAACTTGCGCCAACAAGATCACTGGTCTCGAGCAACGGCCACATCTTTTTCGTCTCAGCCGCAGAGAGAAGATGCATCTCCATGCCGAAGCTCTGTGCTGTGGTGGCAAGTCGCTTGTACTCAATCCAGCGGTCTTCATTGGTGGCGAGACGCAAACATCCCGTCATCTTCCATCCGGTCTGCAGCCCCGTCTCGGCTTCCAGATTCTTGTAGAGATCAACCGAATATTTCAGCACCTGCGTGATTGATGCCGATGAGCGAAGCTGCCCCACCAGACCTGCTGCGTGCCATGTCGAGCCCGACGTGATCTTGTTTTGCTCGAGCACAATGACATCGGCCTTATGGTCGCGCGCCAGATGATAGGCCGTGGAGCAGCCAATAATGCCGCCGCCAATGACGATGACCTGGGCGTGGGACGGCAATTCAACTGTCATGATGCTCAGAACCTGTCTTTGTGTGATTTAAGAATGGTCTCGAAACGCGAGAGATATTCTGCGGCATAAGCCACATAATCCACACCCGGCGCGTTGAGATGAATTTCAGACACCATGCCCCACATCGCTTCGCGCAAGGCAGCAGCGACCTTCATTGCAGAGAAGGCGCGCGCCGTGGAAAGGTCTGGTGTCTTTTCAAAATAGGCATCAAGCATCTTCTGCTCAAGCGTGGCATCGAATGAATTTGCAGCAGCAAGATTGGCGAGATCAAACATCGGCGTGCCAAAGGCACCATATTCCCAATCAATGAGCCAAAGCCGCTTGCCATCATCCATGAAATTGGTGGGCAGCAAATCTTGATGGCCAAACACGATCGGAAGTGGCACTTGCGCGTCTTCCATCTGATCAACAATTCCCATCCAACGTGGAATTTCAGCAACACGCGCATGATGGTGCGTTTTCAAAGTTTCAGCATAGTCGCGCAAAATCTGGAACACCCAGAAAATCGCACCTTGTCCCGTAATGCGCTTGGCCATGTCGCGGTGGCAGCGCTTCACGAGATCAATACAAGCCGACCAATTCGCGCGCACATCGTCCTCGGTGAAAGTGCGCGCTTCAATGAATTCAACCACCATCAAACCAGGCGCTGTAAAGACGACACCCGGAGACAGGCCCACTTGATGGGCGGCATGGGCTGCAATCGCTTCACGCTCGCGCGAGACTTGATGAAAGGGATAGTCCTCGCCAACACGGGCTACAAAACGCTTCGGCCCATCATGGACAATGAAACTGGCGTTGCTCACGCCGCCTTTGAGTGGCTCAAGTGTGGGATGGCCCTTCCAAATGGGAAGGTTCAAAACTTTCTGTTCAATATCGTCCATGCCATCCCATCAAAATATAAGGCTGCCATCGTCGTCTGAGCGACAGTTCTGATATCCGATCACATCGGGGGATTGCGTCGTTATCAAAACCCCCGTGCGAAAACAGGGATGGCAGCCATAGTGCCCGAACCTGGCAGGCCCGGACAAGCCTTCTTCGTGCAATTCAGTGGAAAGAGTCAAGAAATTTGTGGAATTTTGTTGATAACTTACAAAAATTGTGACCAATATCCACAAATCACAAATTAACCGTGCACGAATTACAGAATTCCACATGAACATCCACAAAACGTCAAAACGACACGCGGCCATCCTCGCCCGCCTCCAACACTTGGGCACTGCGACCATTGTCGAATTGGCTGATCTTCTCGACGTGTCGGGGGAAACCATCAGGCGCGATGCTGTCCTGCTTGAGCAAAAAGGTGAGGTTTTCAAGCTTCACGGCGCCTTGACGCTTCCCCATCTGGCGGGCGAAGCTCCCTTTGAACGCCGTCTCAGGGAAAATGCTGAAGCCAAGCGCGCCATCGCGAAATTCGCTGTGGGTCTGGTCAATGATGGTGACAGCCTGATCATCGACACCGGAACAACCACCAGCATTTTCGCCCAGGAATTGCGCATCAGGAGCAACCTCACCATCGTCACCAACTCCTCTGATATCGCGCGCACCCTGGCCACCGTGAACGGCAACACGGTTTATATGGCAGGTGGTGCCCTGAAGGGTGACAATGGTGCGGCTTTTGGCCCCTCCGCTGTGGAATTCATGTCGCGCTTCAGGGTTCGCCATGCTTTCATCTCGATTGCAGCAATCAGTGTTGAAGGAGGATTGATGGATGCCGATCTTTCCGAAGCCGCCATTGCTGCCATGGCACTCTCACGCGCCGAACATCGCGTGGTGCTGACCGATGCCAGCAAATTCGGCAAGACCGCTTTGGTCAACGTCTGCGGCTTTGACGGGGTTGACAGGCTCATCACCGAGCAGTTACCACTTGGAAAACTGGCCGACGCACTGCAGCAAGCAAATGTGCAGGTGGACAAGGTCTGATGAAGCCATGCGAAATTTCTGGGTTGGTTGTCGCAAATCGTGATGTTGTTGACGCGCAATCCTGATATGTTCAAACTCAATGGGAAACTAGAGGCAGGAAACTCAAATGCGATATGAAGCGCCCACATCTGCGAAAGAGGCAGTGTCCTTGCTCGCCAAGGAAAAAGGCAAGGCCTTTGTCCTCGGTGGCGGAACTGATCTTCTGGTAAAAATGAAAGCTGGCATGGTGGAGCCAGATCTTGTTGTCGATATCAAGCTCATCAAGGGCATGAAGGACATCAAGAAGACCGCTTCGGGTTTCACCATCGGGGCTTGTGTTCCCTGTGCTGCCCTTTCGGAAAATGCCGCCTTGGTCAAAGCTTGGCCGGGCGTGGTTGAAGCCGCAAGCCTGATCGGATCGAAGCAAGTGCAAGGTCGTTGCACCATGGCTGGAAATCTCTGCAATGCGTCACCTGCCGCCGACTCGGTGCCGGGTCTCGTTGCTGCCGGCGCCAAAGCCGTCATTACCGGCCCAAAGGGCAGCCGCAAACTCGCCATTGAAGATGTGCCCGCAGGCGTTGGTCGCACAAATCTGAAAAAAGCTGAATTCATCACCGCAATCGAACTTCCCAAGAAGCAGCCAAAGTCCGGCGATGCTTATCTTCGTTTCATTCCGCGTTCGGAAATGGATATTGCCGTCGTCAGTGTTGGTGTGAACCTGACCATTGACGGCAAAGGCGTCGTCACCAAAGCCCGTGTGGCCTTGGGTGCTGTCGCCACCACGGTGCTTTTGGTGAAGGATGCAGCCAAGGCCATCATCGGCACCAAGCTTGATGCAGAAGCCTTGGCAAAACTTGCCAACGCAGCTTCAGCCGCTTGCAAACCCATTGATGACAAGCGTGGAACCGTTGCGTTCCGCACCGAAGTGGCTGGCGTCTTGGCCCGCCGCGCTGCTGAAACCGCCTATGCTCGCGCCGGAGGAAAAATCTGAAATGTCTGTTCACGTCAAAACCACGATCAACGGTGATCATGTTGAGTTTGTCTGCCCAGCCGATGAGCCATTGCTCGATGTGCTGCGCAACCGCTTAGGGTTGACCGGTGCCAAGGAAGGCTGCGGCACGGGAGATTGCGGCGCTTGCTCAGTCATCCTTGATGGCCGTCTGGTCTGCTCCTGTCTGGTGCTCGGTGCCGAACTCAATGGCAAGTCGCTGGAAACCATCGAGGGCATGGCCGAAGGCGGCAAGCTTCATCCGCTGCAACAGCAGTTCATTGATCATGCGGCTCTTCAATGTGGCGTGTGCACACCTGGCTTCCTCATCGCCGCCAAGGCCTTGCTGCGGAAAAACCCGGACCCATCCGAAGAAGAAATTCGTTTTGGCCTAGCCGGCAATCTCTGCCGCTGCACCGGCTATGACAAAATCGTGCGCGCCGTTCAGGCCGCTGCCAAAGAAATGAGAGGCTGACCCCATGGGCTATGAATCAGACATCGTTGCAAGAGACTTCAAAGTCATCGGCACACGCGTCAAGCGCCCGGATGGCATTGACAAGGTGACAGGTCGCGCCCGCTATGGTGCCGACATGTCGGCCCCGGGCCAGCTTGTGGCCTTGGTGCTGCGCTCGCCTCATGCCCACGCCATCATCAAGAAAATCGACACCAGCGCTGCGGAAAAATTGCCCGGTGTTAAGGCTGTCATCACATCCGCCGATTTCCCAGACCTCACCAATGGTGATCGCACCATGCGCGACATTCTGGAAAACTGCATGGCACGCAAGAAGGCATTGTATGATGGCCACGCTGTTGCTGCCGTTGCAGCAATTGATGCCTCAACCGCCCGCGCCGCTTTGAAATTGATCAAGGTCGATTATCAAATTCTGCCACATGTTGTTGAAGTCGATGATGCGCTGAAGCCCGATGCGCCGTTGCTCCATGATGATATTTTTACTGAAGGCATTTCGCCAACACCAACCAAATCATCAAATTTCAACAAGCAGGCCGAGTACGGCCATGGCGATCTCGATGAAGGTTTTCGCCAGGCCGATGTGATCGTCGCGCGCTCGTACAAAACCGAACAGACTCACCAAGGCTATATCGAACCCCACGCTTGCCTCGCTTCGGTCTCGCCTGATGGCATGGCCGAGCTTTGGGTTTGCACACAAGGCCACTTCGTTTATCGCAACCAGTGCGCCACGTTGCTGGGCCTTGATGCCAACAAGCTCCGTGTCACCTCATCTGAAATCGGCGGCGGCTTTGGCGGCAAGACCCACATCTGGGCCGAACCTCTGGCACTCGCTTTGTCCCGCAAGGCCAATCGCCCTGTGAAATTGACGATGACCCGCGATGAAGTGTTCCGCTGCACGGGGCCAACATCTTCAACTTCAGTTGATGTAAAGATTGGCGCCAAGAAAGACGGCACCATCACCGCCGCTTTCGCCGAACTGCGCTATCACGGTGGTGCTTTCCCGGCAAACTGGGCCGAATTTGGCGCCATGACGGCCTTCGCCTGCTATGACCTGAAGAACGTCAAGACAATCTCGAAGGATTGCGTTGTCAATCGCCCGAAGACCGCGGCCTATCGTGCACCTTCAGCACCGATGGCGGCCTTCGCCGTTGAAAACACCGTCGATGAACTGGCCAAGAAGCTTGGCATGGATGTCATTGACTTCCGGATCAAGAACGCCGCCAAGGAAGGCACCAAGTCGTCCTATGGCCCAGTCTATGGTCCCATCGGCATTGGCCCCACGCTGCATGCCGCCAAGCACCATCCGCACATGTCGGCCCCATTGGGCAAAAACATGGGACGCGGCATGGCTTGCGGATTCTGGTTCAACTTCGGTGGCCAGACCTGCGTTGACGTAAACATCACGCCCGATGGCAACGCCACAGTGGCCGTGGGCACTGTTGACGTCGGCGGCAGCCGCGCTTCAATCGCCATGGCCGTCGCTGAAGAGCTGGGTGTGAGTTACGAAAACGTCCGTTGCGTGGTTGCTGATACATCAACCCTCGGCCACAATGACATGACCGACGGCAGCCGTGGCACATTCTCCTCTTCAATGGCCGCAATCTTTGCCACCCGCAAAGCCATTGACGTGCTGAAAGATCGCGCTGCCAAGACCTGGGAAATCAACGTCGTGGACGTCGAATGGAAAAACGGCGCTGCTCATGCCAAGGGCGCAGGCCATGGCAACCTGGCTCCGCTCACCTTGAAGGATCTTGCAGGCACAGCCGCCAACACGGGTGGCCCCGTTGCTGGCCATTCCGAAATCGTGGCTGATGGTGCTGGTGTTTCCTTCGCCACACATTTGGTTGACGTTGAAACCGATCCTGAAACGGGTCGCTCTGTCATCAAGCGCTACACGGTTATTCAAGATGCAGGCAAAGCCATTCATCCATCCTACGTCGAAGGCCAATATCAGGGCGGCGCTGCCCAGGGCATCGGCTGGGCTTTGAATGAGGAATATGTTTACGGCAAGAATGGCCGCTTGCAGAATGCGGGCTTCCTCGATTACCGCATTCCTGTTTGCTCGGATTTGCCCTTCATCGACACGCAGATTTTGGAAATCCCCAATCCGCATCACCCTTACGGCGTGCGCGGCGTGGGCGAAACTTCAATCGTGCCGCCGCTCGCTGCAATTTCAATTGCAGTCACCAACGCCACAGGTGTTCGCCACACCCACGTGCCATTGTCGCCACCGCGCGTTCTCGCGGCGATCCATGGCAAAGGCAAGTAACACAACCACCCACGATCCAGGGCCCGGTTTCCGGGCCCTGCACCGTCCGGGGGCCCCTTTTATTCTGGCCAATGTATGGGACATAGGCTCAGCCCGGTTGATGGCAGGCTTGGGCGCCAAGGCTTTAGCGACATCCTCCGCCGCCCATGCCTTCACACTTGGAAAAGCCGATGGTGGCACCGTCACCCGCGATGAAGCGCTCTCCCATGCCGCTGACATTGTTGCCGCAACGCCACTTCCTGTTTCAGGTGATTTTGAAAACGGCTTTGGCGACGCGCCTGATGTTTGCGCTGAAACCGTAAGACTCGCCGCCGAGGCGGGTCTTGCTGGCATATCCATTGAAGATGCAGCACTGCCGAATGATACGGCCTATGAGTTCGATCTCGCCGTCGAACGCATCCGCGCTGCCGTTGCCGCCGCCCGCGCCCTGAAGCGTGATTTTGTTTTGGTGGCGCGTGCTGATGGCGTGATGAACGGGCACTATGACATGGCCGAAGGTCTGCGCCGCATCAGGGCCTTTGATGAGGCGGGGGCCGATTGCCTCTATTTACCCATGCCGCCTTCCGTTGATGATTTACGCAAAGTGGTTGCGGCCACGAAGAAGCCCGTAAATGCACTGGCCGCTGGTTCCTTCACCAAGCTCGCCCTCAGGGATTTTGCCGAGATCGGCATTGCCCGCATTTCGCAAGGCTCGGCCTTGGCGCGCGCCACCCACAAAGTAATCCATGATGCCGCCCAGGCCATGTTCACAGATGGTGATTTCACCGCCCTCAGCAACGGCATTTCGGGCTCGAAAATCAACGACCTGCTGCTGAAGGGCGCAAGGCCTGCCTCGTGAAACAGGAAATCCATCTCTGGGGCGCGCTCCGTCCTTTGGTTGGCGGTGCTTCGTCGGTTTTTGTCGAGGCCGAAACCATCCGCGAGCTTTTCCGCAAGTTGCAGGAGGAATATCCCGGCATGGAGGCCCACATTAAGCGGGGCGTGGCGGTTTCCATCAATGGCAAGATTTACCGCGACTTATGGGACACGAGCCTGCCACAAGGTGCGGAAGTCTATCTTATGCCGCGAATTCCCGGGGGCTAGCCCATTTTGGGCCTGTCATAATTCCCCTTTATCGAAGCGAAAAAGGATGGCGTCATGACTGGCATGAACTTGCGCGAATTTTTTGAGGGGCGTTTTCTGGGGCTCACCTTGAGCGTCATCGCCGCCCTGCTCTGCATCCCGGGCTTCTGGGTTGTCTCCAACCATCCAAGATGGGTGATGATGTTCCTGTTGATTGCCATCGTGCTGGTGGCAACCGGCATCCATGATTTGCGCCAGCAACGCCACGCGATCTTGCGCAACTATCC
>JBDSTO010000002.1:0-32189 GCA_039928255.1 Aestuariivirga sp.
GCCGCTTCGTCGACGCGTTCATCAGCGTACCCCAAAATTGCGGGGCCGTAGCCGAGGCGATAATCGACATAGCAATTGTCATCGATGTCCCAAGTGCGACCACCCTTGCCGCGCTTGACATAGATCGTGCGATCATCGCCCCAATAACGGAAGGTAGAGGCAACGCCCAAAGGCAACCGCTTCAATGCGTTTTTGAAATGGGCATTGGACTTTGAAAGATCGCGGGCATTTCGCAGCATTGAGACGCTTTCCTGTTCTCTTCAACTCTGGCATTGAATTGACTGAATTGTCAATCAGTCGTATATTTCTGTTGTAATTCAATGCAAAGATGTCAAAATGTCTTCGATGAATCGAGGCGAATAAGGCGATGGGCGCTAATCTGAAACTTTCGAATGTATTACCTTTGGTCCGCAAGATCAGTCGTGATCAGCGCCGTCAACAATTGATTGAAGCCACGATGCGAGTGTTGGCGCGCAACGGTTATTCACAAACCACACTGTCCAATGTGGCAGCGGAAGCGGGTGTTTCGCATGGTCTCGTCAACTTCCATTTTGAGACCAAAGAAAAACTTCTAACCGCCACGCTGATGTTCATGGCCGATGAATATCGGCAGAACTGGCAGGCCGCGCTGAATGCTGCAGGAGATGATCCGGCGCGCAAGCTGGCTGCTCTGCTTGAGGCAGATTTCAACGGCGTGGTTTGGACGCAGGAACGCTCGGCGTGTTGGTGCGCGTTTTGGGGAGAGGTGCAGAGCCGCCCCATCTATCAGCAAGAGTGTGCGGCCAATGACGACGACTATATCGAGACGCTTGAGAAAATTTGTCATGGCCTCATTGAGGATGGTGGTTATGCTCTCAATGCGCAACGCGTGGCGCGCGTTTTGCGCTTCACCAGCGAAGGACTGTGGAATGATATGCTTTCAATGGTCGTTCCCTACACGCGTGATGAAGCATTAAAGACCTTGTTCTCTTGCGCGGAGGTCTATTTTCCAAAGCATTTCACAAATACAGAGGCCATCGTCCGTGGATAAATAATTACTCCGGCGAAGGATTTTGTCGCGCCGGAGTGAAATCTATTCATTGGGTTTTAGATCTTGCCTAACAGCAAGAGAATGACGATGATCACGAGCACCAGGCCCAGACCACCTGAAGGGCCATAACCCCAGTTGGCACTGTGGTTCCAGTTCGGCAGAGCGCCGATGACAAACAGTACGAGCAGAATGATAATAATGGTACTGAGCACGAGGGCCTCCTTTGGAGCTTTGATTTTATTGTGTTCAAGCATGTAATGAATGAGGCGGAAATTTGTTCCGGTGCACGGGCTCAAAATCTGTCATATGATTTCATCGCACGACCCGGCCTTTAACGTTGGAACGAATCCTACGGTTGCGCATTTAGAAATTGCCGTAAGTGCCGATGTCTTTCGGCCCGGCCATGGATCAGGAAATGAAAATATCGGCGGCCATTGCGCCAAATCTTCCATATTTGCGGCGGTTTTCGCGCGCATTGACGGGCAACGGCGTAAGTGGTGACGCCTATGTTGTGGCGCTGCTGGAAAGTCTTGTTTCTGATCCCGGCCAGTTTGATCCTGAAATGAACCCACGCACGGCGCTTTATCGCGCTTATTGCGGGCTTTGGGAGTCAGTGTCGTTGAATTTGCGCAAGGCAGAACCAACGCCTGGGTGGGAGACATCAATCCAACGACGTCTTGCAAGAATTTCTCCGAAGGCGCGTGAGGCTCTTTTGCTGATGGCGGTTGAAGGTTTCACAAGTGACGAGGTAAGTGTGATCCTCAATACCTCAAAGTCACAAACACTGGCACTTGTGAAGGAAGCTTCAGAGGTGATTGCCAAACAGCCAGCAACCGACGTGATGATCATCGAGGATGAACCCATTATTGCGATGGATATAGAAGACATTGTGAAGGGACTTGGCCACCGCGTGTCTGGAATTGCACGAACCCAGAAGGAAGCTGTGAAGCTTGCGATTGCGAACAAGCCCAAGCTTGTGTTGGCCGACATTCAGTTGGCTGATGGAAGTTCGGGCCTTGATGCGGTGCATGAGATACTCGCTCATTTTTCGGTGCCGGTGATCTTCATAACGGCTTTCCCAGAGCGGCTCTTGACGGGTGAAAAGCCTGAGCCTGCGTTTCTCATCACCAAGCCGTTTCAGCCAGATATGGTAAAAGCAGTGATCAGCCAGGCCTTGTTCTTTGATACAAAGGTCGGCCTTCCCAACTAAGGTACCGCCGTTCCGATTGCCACCGTGCCTGCTCTATTCGTCGGCTTTTGTTGGCAACGGTAACGTGATGTTTTGTACCCCGACCGTATCACTCAGTGAAATGAGATAATCTCCACCGGCGAGCGCTTCAACAATGATCGCACTGTCATGATGGAGCGCTTCACTGCGCGACAGCTTGATCACGTAGCTCGTGTTTCCGATACGGGTTGTCACTTCATATTCATTCCAGTTGGCAGGCACACAAGGCCTCACCCGCAGTTTGTTGCCTTCGCGTGTGAGACCCAGGATGGCCTCGATACCGGCACGATACATCATGCCCGCTGAACCCGTGTACCAAGTCCATCCGCCACGCCCCACATGAGGCGCCACTGAATAAACATCGGCCGTGATCACATAGGGTTCGACGCGATAGTTTCGGGCGGCGGCTTCGTCCTTGGCATGATTGATGGGATTGAACATGCTGAACAGTTCCATCGCACGCGCAGGCTGCCCCAACTTTGCCGAAGCAAAGATCGACCAGATGACACCATGGGTATATTGCCCACCATTTTCACGAATTCCCGCAGGATAACCTTTGATGTAGCCAGGCTCCTGAGATGTCTTGTCGAAGGGGGGCGTGAAAAGGCGCGTCAAGCCATCAGATTGCGAGACCAACTGACGATGAGATTCCTCCATGGCCATTTTGGCGCGCTCAATATTGGCAGCGCCAGAAATTGCTGACCATGATTGCGCAATAGCGTCGATCTGGCAGGCATCATTCAGGGATGATCCTAAAGGCGTTCCATCATCATAATAGCCACGGCGATACCACTTGCCGTCCCAAGCCTGCTCTTCCAATGCCTTCTGCAACGAAGCGGCTCTTGCCTGCCAAACCGCCACACGCGGTTTATCACCGCGTGCTTCTGCAATCGGGATAAATGATTGTAAGGTGGCATAGAGGAACCAGCCAAGCCAAACGCTTTCGCCGCGGCCCTGTTCGCCAACACGGTTCATGCCGTCGTTCCAGTCACCGGTTCCGAAGAGCGGCAGGCCGTGGGCACCTGCTGTCAAACTGCGATCAAGTGCGCGCGCACAATGCTCATAGAGCGTTGCTGACTGATCAGAGATTGTCGGGAGGAAATAGGCGTCATGTTCGCCAGCCGCCAGTTGCTGACCTTCGAGGAACGCCGAGGTTTCATCCAGAATTTTCAGGTCACCTGTCGCTTGAATGTAGTGTTGAACGCAATTCGCAAGCCAGACCACATCATCCGAGATGCGCGTTCGTACGCCAGCGCCCGTGGCAGGAAGCCACCAATGTTGCAAATCACCTTCAACGAACTGGCGACCTGCAGCTTTCAAAATATGTTGGCGTGTGATTTCAGGGCGTGACGAGATTAACGCCATGGAGTCCTGCAACTGGTCGCGAAAGCCATAGGCACCACTGGCCTGATAAAAGCCAGACCTTGCCCACATGCGGCACCCCAAAGTCTGATAGAGCAGCCAACCATTCAACATGATATCCATGGACCGATCCGGTGTTTTTACCTGAACCTGCTCCAGCGTTTGCTTCCAGTGTTCTTTCACGTCGGCAAGAATTGAATCAACGCTCAATGAACGGTAGCGTGTCAGTAGTTTTTGAAGGAGCTCATTTGACCTGACTGACCCCAAGAAAATGGAAACCTCAACTGTTTTGCCGGGGTCCACTGTCACTCTGGTCTGCATTGCGGTGCAAGGATCTGCGCCGCCGGTTGTGCGGCTGGACAAGGGTGCATTCTGCGCCAGGGATTGAGGATTGCTCAACGTGCCATAAGTTCCAAGGAATTCACGGCGATCCCCCGTCCACGCCGTCTGCGCACCCGCCATATCAACAAATCCCATCAGGCCTGTACCCGAAGGGCTCCATGGATTGCGCACCAAGACGCCACCCGTTGCCTCATCGGCTGTACAGTTGAGGAACGCCGAAGTTGAGCCCCGCGTATCGCCCAAAACCCATTCGGCAAAATGCGTGATCACAAGCTTGGCGCTGCGATCTGATTTGTTGGTGATCTTCAACCGCGAAATCTTGATGGTGTCATTCAATGGAACAAGCTGAAGCATCTCCATCTGCAAGTTGCGCGTTTCTCGCTCATAAATCGTGTAGCCAAAACCATGGCGGGCGCGATGCAATCCATCATTTGACCTGAAAGGTGCGAAGGTTGGCGAATAGAGTTGGCCATCGGCTTCATCTTGCACATAGACAACTTCACTCGGGCGGTTGGTGACGGGGTCATTGGTCCATGTGGTCAGTTTGTTTTCGCGGCTGTTGTCGGACCATGTATAACCACCGCCATCAGCTGATGCCTGAAATCCGAAATCAGGATTGGCAACGACGTTGACCCATGGTGCGGGCAGTACATGGTCATGCGAAAGATTGACGACATACTCGCGGCCGTCATTGCTAAAGCCGCCGAAGCTGTTTGGAAATTCCAGATTTTCTGAGGGTGCGGTTGGAAGTTTGCCAGCGGGAGCGGCATATGTCTTTTTTGGCACGTCGCCCAATTTGCCAACGTTGGAGCGTTCCAGACGGGCCATCTGCGTGGCAAGAGTGCCGCGCCTTGCATAAAGAACCGCACGGGCCACGCCGGGAAGAATGCGCAACAGGTCTTGAGACATGAGGTCTGTGCGCAACGTAAAAACTTCGCCCAAGCCATCGCCCGCGCCCTTTGATGCATCAATCTTGCGAACCCTGGCGTCAATCTCAACCTGCAAATCTTGCACATAGGAGGACATGCGATCATTCAAGATGACGAGATCAGCTTTGAGGCGCTTGGTTCTCAAATAGACAAAGGCGTTCAAGAGTTGCGTCACCATTGCTATATCTTCAACATCGTCAATGCGCACCAGCATGATGGGTCTATCGCCGGAAATCCCCGCCTGCCAAAGAATTGACTGAACGCCACTGTCGTGGGGCAGAAGATTTGATGTCGAACGCAAGGCGGAATTTGCATAAATCAAATTACTGGCGAGTGTCTGGTAAAGATGGGCGTCGGCCACGCTGATCGAAAGATGGCGCAGCTGAATTTGAGCTTGTGACCACGCAAGTGTTGATGCGCGATCATAGGCGGAGGTTTGACGGTGCCGGTCGACAAGATCAAGCACGCCCTCTCTCGTTTCAGCAGCGACTGTCCACAAGGTGAACCTCAACTGCCTTCCCGCGGGAACGCGAAAACGCCTACGCATGGAAAAAACAGGATCAAGAACAGCACCCACTGTTCCTGAGAGTGGCGTATCTTGCAGCATTGCTGCCGGCATGCGGGAACTGCGACCCTGCCCCAAGAAACGGGCCCGATCCGTTTCAATTTCAAGATCGCCGACTGTGTTGCCCTTCACCACCATGAACTGTCCAACCCAAATATTAGGATCACCGGGCGAGCGTTTGCGGCGCGTGGCCAGCAAGGTTTCAAGCTCTGGCACATACTCCGTCGTCACAAAAAGTTTAGAAAACGCCGGGTGAGCGGTATCGGCGGCGGCAGGTGAAAGAACAAGTTCCGAATAAGATGTGAACTCGATCTCTTTAACACCAATGCCTGTGTTGCTGAGTGTGATGCGGCGCGCCTCGGCGCCATCCTCTGGCGAGACAACGCATTCCATGGTGGTTGTAATATTGCCATCTCGGCGGGTGAACTCAGCCTTGTCTTCGCTGAAGTTAACAACATAATTGTCCGGGTTGGCGGCCACTGGCATATAACCCGCCGACCAAACCTTGCCTGCTTTTCGGTCACGCAGATAAGCGAAAGAGCCCCAATCATCCAAAACACCGTCCTCGCGCCAGCGTGTCAGCGCAAGGCCGTTCCACGTGCTATAACCGGAGCCTGCTTGCGTCAGCATCACACTATATTGGCCATTGGAGAGGAGATGGGTTGTGGGAGACGTGTTACTGAGCCCTTCAAAGCGGCGCGAGGCCGGCGTGGGCGCTGTTTCATTCGCCATTGAGGCGGCAGAATAAGATAGGAGCTTCTGCTCTTGGGGAACTTCGCGCGGCGCCCTCTCCTGCAGCAGCAGCTCACTGGCCTTGATCATCGGCTCCTGGTGAAAGCGATCACGCATCACGCCTTCTTTGACAGCGTTAAGGAGCGACACGATGGTCATGCCCTGATGATGGGCAAAATAAGACTTCACCACAGCGACCGTCTCTCCCTGGCGAAGGCGCGCAGGCGTGTAATCCAAAGACTCGTAAAAGCCATAGGAACCAGCAGCGCCAGCTTGTGCAAGTTTCTCATAATTGCGCGCCGCCTGGTTTGGCGAAACCATTGCCGCCAATCCTGTGGCATAGGGAGCTATGACCAGATTGTCGGCGAGGCCACGCTTCAACCCCAACCCCGGTACACCAAAGTTTGAATACTGATAGGTGAACTCAATATCGCGCGCATTGAAGGCCGATTCCGAAATTCCCCAGGGAATGCCAAAGCCTTTCGCGTAGTCAATCTGACGTCGAACCACCAGTTCCATGGTCTGGCCCAACAAACCAGCGTTGGGAGCACGCATCACCAGTGAAGGCATCAAATATTCGAACATGGACCCTGACCAGGAAACCAGGGCCGCGCCGCCCTTCACAGCAGTGATGGTGCGCCCCAGACGGAACCAGTGCCTCGTGCGCAGATCACCCTTGGCGATGGCAAAGAAGCTCGCCAAGCGCGCTTCCGAGGCCAACATGTCATAGCAACTCTCATCGCGCATCGATTCAGCAACACGATAACCAATGGAAAACAGCAGGCGTTGTGGATCGAGCAAAAAGCCAAATTCTGTCAGGAGTGCCAATTCGCGCACATCGGCGTTCAACGTCGCGATGCGCTTTGCAAGATCAGCCGGGTGCCCTTCAATCGTGCCATAATCTGCAAGATGGCTTTCAACATTGTCTTGCAACGACTTTGCCCAGGCCAGAAGCGGCTCACTCTCGTGAGCACCAATCTCAACAGAGAGGCGCTGCGCCGCGGAGTTGATTTTGCCAGCCTGCACCGCAAGTCCGATCAAGCGCACCATGCTGATGTCTGGCGTGGAATCATTCCTATCGAGCAACCGGTGAAATGCTGCGAGTTCCGAAGAAACCTGTTTCTTCAGAAGCCTTGCGCTGCTGGAGCCTGTGGGGAGGCTCGCCAGCTCATCTTCGACGATGTGCAATCCATCCGCCATCCCATTGAGGTAGGCATGATCCTCGATTGAGGTCAGAGCCCAATGGCTCAGGCAATGTGACAGGGCAATCAAGTGACCCGCGAGGTTTCCGCTATCGACGGTCGATACATATTTGGGTTCAAGCGGAACGAGGCTCGCAGTGTCATACCAATTGTAAAGATGGCCCCGGTATTTTTCCAATTTCTTGAGCGTTGCAACGGTCGCTTCAATTTTCTTCAGTGTATCGTCAAGTCCCAGCCAACCAAACTCGCGCGCACTTGCAATCGAGAGAAGATAGAGACCGATGTTGGTGGGCGATGTGCGGCGGGCAAGTATGGGCTTTGGCGTTTCCTGAAGATTGTCAGGTGGCAACATGTTATCCGCTGCTGTGACGAAGGTTTCAAAATATTTCCAGGTGCGCCTTGCGATCAGTCGAAGCTTTCTACGATCATCGGGGCTGGCTTCCAGAACGTCTTCGAATTTGCGCGACTGGCTCATTCGATTGGCGATCGCTGGGGCAAACAACCACGCCAATGCGAAGGGTGATGCAACAAATCCAATCGAGGTCGGTCGCAGAATGGCAGCAACGAGAGCCAATAGAGCGAAGATCACGCTCGAAGCCATCAAGACGTAACTGGCGCCGACACCTGATTTCAAACTCACATGAACTTGTGCGGCCGTGGTCCATTCCAACAGATTCTTGCGGCTGACATAGAGACGATAAAGTGTGCGCACGATGGCATCGGCCATGGTGGTTGCGCGGTCGGCTAAAAAGACCAGGTTCAATCCTGAAATTGACAGGGCTTGGACAAAATCATCAACAATGGCTTTTAAACGGCTTTCCATCGTGGCGACGTGCTCGCGCGGCAGTGCGCCCGACACTGCTGGTAGAAGTGCTGGCACAGCGCTCAAAATTGCTAAAAACAGCGTCCACGCTATTGCAGCTGTGCCCGGCAAGAAGAACCATGCCAAAAGGAAACTGGCGACCATCGAGGATGCCGAGAGAGACCTCCTCAAATTGTCGAACATCTTCCAGAGGCCTACTGCGCCGATGGAGCCGCGCCCCAAGAAGGCTTGACCAATCCATGGCAAAAGCTGCCAGTCGCCGCGTGTCCAACGATGCTCGCGGGCTGTTGCAACGCTATAGCGCTCAGGAAATTCCTCGACGACCTCAATATCTGTCACAAGCGCAGAACGGGTGAAAATACCTTCAAACAAATCATGACTGAGAAGTGTGTTCTCGGGAATACGATTGGCAAGTGCCGCTTCGAAGGCATCAATGTCATAGATGCCCTTGCCCGCAAAAGACCCTTCGCTGAACAGATCCTGATAGACATCGGAAATCGCGAATGCATAAGGGTCGATGCCGCGCGCTGAGGAATAGACCTTTTGAAAGCTCGATCCGTCGTGACCCACGGGAAGCGAAGGTGTGACTCGCGGCTGCATGACCCCATAACCTCGCGTGACCGTCTTGGTGGCATCATCCATTTGAGGCCGATTTAATGGATGTGCCATCTTGCCAACGAGGCGCCTCGCAGCGTCACGCGGCAGTTTTGTATCAGCATCAAGCGTCAGCACGAATTTAATGGCTGCGGGCAAGCGCCCGCCAATGACCATGAAGCTGGTGTGTTCGGCACCGCGCAACAAGCGGTTCAATTCATGGAGCTTGCCGCGCTTTCGCTCCCAACCCATCCATTTGCCTTGTTGCTCATTCCACAACCGGCGGCGGTGGAGAACGAGGAACCGGTCTGTTCCGTGGCGCAAGTTCATCCTGTCAATTCCCGCCAGCGCGGCATTGAGCAGTGCTTCATCATTGGGGGAATGCTCTGCCGATGAATCAGTCCAATCGGTCAACAATGCAAAATAGAGCTCGCCATCGTCATTCGACAGAAAGTGAATTTCAAGACGGTCGACCAGTTCCTCAATATCCTCATGCGAGGTCAACAGTGTCGGGATCACCACGAGTGTACGCAGGTCGACCGGAACGCCGTTGCGCAAAGCAAAACCCGGCAACGCCGAGGCATCGATGAGGCGTGTGATGCTGAAATTGACAATCGCCAAAGCCACATCAGAAACAGGAATGATGGCGAGAAGCACCACAAGAACAATGAGTGGTGCCGACAAGGAGATGCTCGCAAGAAGGACCGCTGCGGGCACAAGTACTGCGGCAGTGAGTAGAAGGAACGCACCAAGATAGCCAGCAAGGCCCGCACCACGAAGGGCCTTTGTCATGGCCTTCAAAATGGGTGCCCGGAAATTCAAACTGGCTTCAAGCGTTGCACGCCCAGGTCCAACAAGATGGTAGCCGCAATCACCGGAATCACCCGAGGCTTCAATGGCCTTCGTGGCTACATCGATTTCGCTGTGGGCGGAGCCACGCGCGAGTTCTTCAACTGCGGTGCGATAGATTGTGCGACTGGGAAAATCCATCTCGCCATATGAAGGGGTGGTTCGCAGCAGGGCATCAACGTGGCTGACGCTGTCAAACCACGTTTCCCAATTGACGTCGGCAACCAAACGCAGGCTGGTGATGATGTTGCGCACCGTCACATTGGCAGTGGCCTGACGCAGATGCTCTTCATTTACGGCAGTCTCGGTAGAGTAGCCCAGTTCCTTTGTTTTTGTATCAAGCCAAGTCAAAGCCTGGACCGCGGCTCCATCGTGGTCACGCAATCGCAGGATGAGTTGTACCGCAAAGGCTCTCGTGACATTTGTTTGCCCCAGCCTGCCGAAAATTTCCGGGAAGCTGGCGTCGGTCTGTTCGAGCGTCAAAACCTCATCGGCAAAGGCATTGGCCCGCGCACGATCTTTTCTTGAAGATATGATGCGATGGGAAATGCGTTGCAAATTTTCGATCAAGACGAGGCGAAGACTGATTGCAACGGCCCACAACTCACCAATGGTCAGAACGTCGACCTGTTGATAAGCGTTGACGAAGCCTTCGAGCGATGCTGGATCAAAGCGGCTGTCTGTGTGCGCGACGTAAGCCCACACCAACCCGAATATTCTGGGGTGCCCTGCCAACGGACCGTCGGCCAATTTTGGCAACTGGCGATAAAAGCCTTGAGGAAGATCGGCCTGTGTTTGCCGGATTTGTTCTTCAACCAAATGGTAGTTGTCGATCAACCATTCAGCCGCTGGCGTGACAGTCAAACCTTGAGCAGAATCCCGGCTCAGATCTGTGTGCGCTTTGCTCAGTGCAATTGCATTGTCTGACAGCCGGTCGATGATCGAATAAACCGTGGGAGGATCTTCCGAAACCTTCTGCGAAATTGCCAAGCTATGGGCGTGTTGGTGAAGCCGTTCCTGACCGAAAATTTCCGAGCTGATCGATTGATCATCAGTCCATTGAGACGAACTTGATCCACCCAACGGCAACCAAAGGCTTTTAAAAAAATTTCGCATCTGGGAGATCTATCGCTGCCACAATCCATCAAATTGCTGAAACAATCTTGCCATTTTAAGGCGTAGACCAATCAAGCAATTAGAGGGCGAAAGCAAACTGACCATGAGAACTCCATAATGGATTGGGTACAGAAGATAAAACGCTTAAAGAGCAGAAAAGTTCCATCTCTTTCAAATTAAGCGTTTGTAATTTGAGTCAGTGGGGAACGCTGAAAACAGCCGGAAGTTGAGGGGTGACGGGATCCAAATCCAGCGCGTGGCAGGCCGCACTTGTATTGCCACGCTGAATGAGAGGTGGTGTCACCCGGGGGCATATTTCAAACGCAATCGGACAGCGCGGATGAAATGTGCAGCCCGATGGCGGTGCCAGTGGCGAGGGCAACTCGCCCTGCAGAATAATGCGTTGCCGTTTACGCATCGGATCAGGCGTTGGCGTGGCCGACAACAAGGCTTTTGTGTAGGGGTGCTGCGGATTTTGGAAGAGCTCCGCCCTGCTTGCATGTTCCACCACGCGGCCCAGGTACATCACCATTACATCATTGGCGATATGCCTGATGACCGAAAGATCATGGCTGATGAAGAGATAAGCCAGATTGTGTTTTTCCTGAATATCAGCCAGCAAATTCAAAACCTGCGCCTGAATAGAAATATCCAGCGCTGATACGGGCTCGTCGAGAACCAGAATTTCCGGATCGAGCATCAAGGCACGGGCAATCGCAATGCGCTGGCGCTGGCCACCTGAAAACATGTGGGGGTAGCGATCATAGTGTTCAGGGCGCAAGCCCACGCTCTCCATCATGTGACGGGCTTTTTCCGAGCGTTCCGCACGAGACAGTGACGTGTTGACGAGAAGGGGTTCTTCCAATGTCGCGCCCAGCTTCTGTCGGGGGTTGAGCGAGCCATAGGGATTCTGAAAGACCATTTGGACTTTGGGGCGTAGGGATTTTAATGTTTCAGCGCTGGCGCCAACGATATCCTTGCCAACCAAATTCAATGAGCCTGCCGTTGGTGGCTCGATCATGGCGACCAGACGGGCAAGCGTGGACTTTCCGCAACCTGATTCACCAACGACGGCAAGTGTTTTGCCTCTTTCCAATGTGAAGCTGGCGCCGTCGAGCGCTTTCAGGACAGATGTTTCCTGGAACATTCCACGCGCCACCTTATAGTAGCGCGTGAGATTTTCGGCGCGAAGAATCTGGGTCATGCCGCCACCTTGCCGAGAGGATAATGGCACAGGGCACCGTCAATCATCGGAGGCGCCACGGTGCGGCAAAGATCTGTTGCATAGGGGCAGCGTGGTGAGAACAGGCAACCTTTTGGCCTGTCGAATTGACCCGGCACGACGCCTGGAATTGAAGGCAGCCTGCGGCCCGTCGCTCGTTCGGGAAGTGCTGCCAGCAAGGCTGCCGTATAGGGATGACGCGGTGTTGCAAACAGGCTTTCTACCGGCTGCTCTTCAACCTTCTGACCAGCATATTGAACGCTGACACGTTCAGCGGTTTCTGCCACAACGCCCATCGAATGGGTGATGAGGACAAGTCCCATGCCGGTGTTTTTCTGGAGGTCCACTAGCAATTCAAGAATCTGCGCCTGAATGGTGACATCAAGGGCAGTTGTCGGCTCATCGGCGATCAACAGCTTTGGCCGACACGCCAGCGCCATGGCGATCATCACACGCTGGCTCATGCCGCCTGATAGTTGATGCGGGAATGCGCCCATGCGCGTTTCAGGTGCAGGAATGCCAACTTCTTCAAGAAGCTCAATGGCGCGCTTGCGGCGTTGGGTCTTTCCAAGATCGAGATGGGCCTGCATCGCCTCCATAAGCTGGAAACCAACAGTGAAGCACGGGTTCAAACTGGTCATCGGTTCCTGAAAAATCATGGCCATGTCTTTGCCTGTAATCTTTCGGCGATCATCGTGGGAGATTTGCAAGAGATCACGCCCATCAAAATTGATGCGGTCGGCGGTAACCTTGGCGCTTTCAGGCAACAGGCCCATGACAGCAAGCATGGATACAGATTTTCCAGATCCCGACTCACCCACAACGGCCAAGACTTCGCCAGTGTCCACCGAGAGCGATACATGATCAACAGCCCTGAACGCGCCAGTTGATGTTTTGAATTCCACACTCAGGTTTTCAATTTCAAGAAGAGCCATGCTTCAACTCCTCCTCAATCTGGGATCAAGCGCATCGCGCAAACCATCACCCATCAGATTGATGGCCAGAACCGTGACCAAAATTGCAAGTCCAGGCATGGCCATCACCCACGGGTTCGAGGTGATCAGGTCTTTTGCATCAGCCAGCATGGAACCCCATTCAGGGGTTGGTGGCTGGGCGCCAAGGCCCAGAAAGCCAAGCGCTGCTGCTTCTAGAATGGCGTCTGACACACCCAAAGCGCCCTGCACGATCAACGGCGCCATGCAGTTTGGCAAGACCGTCGTGAGCATTAATCTTAAAGGCCCAACACCGGCCACTTTGGACGCGGTCACATAGTCTTTGGCCAGTTCAACCAAGGCTGTGTTGCGCACGAGCCTCACATAGCGCGGCAGAAACACAATGGTAATGGCCACGATGGTATTGGTGAGGTTGGGGCCAATGACAGCAATAATCATGATTGCGACAACAAGATCAGGGATCGACATGATCAAATCCATGATGCGCAAGACGATCACATCAAAGATCCCCCCACGTAACGCTGCGGCGAGGCCCAGCACAATTCCGATAAATGTCGAAATGAGCATCACGGACAAGCCAATCATGATCGACAGACGCGAACCAAAGAGAATGCGCGAAAGTGTATCGCGGCCTAATGGATCAGTTCCAAATACATGAGCCCAAGACCCGCCCTCGACCCAGACGGGCGGCAATTTGGTCACGTCGCGGAATTGCTCGAGCGGGTCATAGGGTGACAAGAGATTTGCACAAATGCCCAGTAGTAGAATGAAGGCAACGACAAAAAATCCGATCAAAGCTCCACGATTGCTGCTGAAGGCAAACCAGAAAGCCGAGAAGGGAGGTCTTGGAATTGGTGCGACGGTTGCAGGGAGAGATTCAACGGCCATGGCGAATTCTCGGATTGATGAAGCCGCTGAGCAGATCAAGCAGCAGGTTGATTATTATGACAACAATGGCAATCAACATGATGCCACCCTGCAAAGCGGGATAGTCGCGCCTGAAAATGGCGTGAATGAGCCAGCTTCCTACGCCTGGCCATGAGAAAATTGTCTCGGTGAGTACAGCGCCGGCGAGCAGTGTTCCTACTTGCAAGCCAATCGATGTGACAACCGGAATAAGCGCATTGCGCAAGGCATGAAGGCCCACCACGCGCCAGGTTGAAAGACCTTTGGCCCGCGCCGTACGGACATAATCTTCCTCCAGAACTTCGAGCATGGATGATCTTGTCATGCGGGCAATGACGGCGAGTGGCACAGTGCCCAGAACAATGGTTGGTAAGATGAGGTGGTGGATGGCGTCCCAGAAAGCGCCTTTCTGGCCAGACAGAATGGAATCAATCAACATGAAACCCGTCACCGGCGGAAAATAATATTTGATGAGATCAATGCGGCCTGATACCGGCGTCAAATGCAGTGTGTTGGACATCACCAGAATGAGAATGAGTCCCCACCAGAAGATCGGCATTGAATAGCCTGTAAGGGCAATTCCCATCAGGGTTTGATCATAGACGCTGCCACGTTTGACTGCAGCAAAGATGCCGGCCGGAATACCCAAGATCACTGCGAACGACATGGCGCAAAGGGACAGCTCAACGGTTGCTGGAAAGAGCGTAAAAAATTCCTGGGCCACAGGTGTCTTTGAAATAATTGACGTGCCGAAGTCACCGTGGAGCAACGCCCAGACATAATCCAGAAACTGTTTCCAGATCGGTTGGTCAAGCCCCATTACATGGCGAAGTTCGGCCAGGCGTTCAGGCGTGATGCCGCGTTCGCCGCGGCGCACCTCAATGGGATCGCCCGGAACCAGACGGATCATCACAAAGGTGACGAACATCAGCGCAAAAAATGTGGGCAGGGTAAGCGCTGCGCGTCGCAGAAGGAATTTCAGCATCCAACCACCGTTTTAAAATGGGGGGCAACCTTTTGGAGGTTGCCCCGCTATCGGTTTGTCGGATTATTCCGCGATGTCCACGTTATAGAATTCGTGGGCACCCAGCGGACTGATCTTGTAGCCCGTGACTTTCTTGCTCACCGGTTCAAACACCGTGGAATGCGCGATTGTCAATTGTGGGATTTCCTTACGGGCAATCGCCTGCATCTTCTTGTAGAGTTCGGTGCGAGCTGCCGGGTCCGTCAAGGTACGGGCCTTTTTAAGATCGGCATCAAAATCGGCGTTGCACCACTTGGACAAGTTCTGGCCACCATCACGGGCGCCATCACAACCCAGCAGGAAGAAGAAATTGTCTGGATCGCCATTGTCACCCGTCCAACCGAGGAGACCCATCTGATGCTCACCAGCCTGCAGGCGCTTCCTGTATTCACCCCATTCATAGGTCACGAGCTTGGCGGTGATGCCAACTTTGGCCAAGTCCGCCTGCATCATTTCAGCCATGCGCTTGCCGTTTGGATTGTAGGGGCGTTGCACCGGCATATACCACAGATCGGTATCAAGCGTGGTGACGCCCGCTTCCTTCAGCAGCGCCTTGGCCTTTTCAGGATCATAGGTGTAGTCCGGCGTTGAATCATCATAAGACCAAATGGTGGGTGGAATGAGGTTCTTGGCCTTGATGCCTGAGCCTTGATATACTTCCTTCAAAATCGCATCGCGATCAATTGCTAGAGTCAGGGCTTCGCGCACTTTGACATTGTCAAACGGCGCTTTCTTGGTGTTGAAGGCGAGATAGCCGATATTGAGGCCAGCCTGCTTCATCAAGTCGATCTTGTCATCCTTGGCCATGGCCGCGAGATCGGCCGGGTTCGGATAGCCCATCACTTGGCATTCACCGGCTTGCATCTTGGCGTAGCGCGCCGTGGCATCCGGGGTGATGGCATAGATCAGATCATCGATCTTGGGCTTGCCGCCCCAATAGTCAGGATTGGCCTTGAAGCGGATGACGGCATCCTTTTGGTAATTCACGAACATGAACGGACCTGTGCCAACCGGCATTTGGTCGAACTGTTCGGGTGTGCCCTTTTTCATCAGGAAATCTGCATATTCAGCAGATTGGATGGTGGCAAAATCCATGGCAAGGTTGGCAAGGATTGGCGCGTTTGGCTCTTTCAATTTCAGAACCACGGTCAGATCATCGTCGCCCTTCGTGACCGATTCAACTAGGTCAGGCATGCCCATGTCGCTCCAATAGTCAAAGGCACCGCCGGAGACTTTGGCATAGGGATGGTTCTTGTCGGACTGACGGGCGAATGACCAGATCACGTCTTCAGCGGTCAGATCCCGTGTCGGCGTGAACCCATTGACGCCGGAATGGAACTTCACACCCTTGCGCAGATGGAATGTGACGGTCTTGCCATCGGCAGACACGTCATATTTTTCGGCAAGGCCGGGCTCTACGTTTGTTGTGCCGGGGACGAATTGCACCAGCTTGTTAAAAACCGGACGGGCAGCATCAAGGCTGGTGCCCGTGGTGTTCATGGCAGGTGTAAAGTTTTCGGGTGAACCTTCGGCACAATAGACCAGTGATTTGGCCTGTGCTGCCCCAGCCACCAGCATCGTGCTCAACATTAGCGCCGCGGCAAGTGTGTTTCGTTTTTTCATCTGCTACTCCCTGAATTTTGTGCCGCAAGGGCGGCATGAGATGAAGCTAAGCACTTCATGACCGTTTGGTCAAAAACCAAAAATGGAGTTCAACTTGCGCAGTAGCAGGCTTTGAGGAGAAGGGGTGCGTGGAATTGCTATTTTTCTCGTTGCGCCCTATAGACCCACCCATGGCAAATCCTCTCAATGGCCCATATCGCCTGGATGTCCATAATTCGGAAGTGCCGGTCATTTGTCGTTCCTGCGAGGCGCGCCACAAGGGAATTTGTGGGGCGTTGACACCACAGCAGCTTTTGACCCTGAGCAAGGACACCACCAAGCATCGCGTCGCCGCAGACCAGCAAATTTCCGCCGAAGGGGGCCAACCCCGCTCATTCTCGAACATCATGTCTGGTGTCGTTAAAATTTCCAAACTGATGGCCGATGGACGCCAACAGATTGTGGCTTTGCAGTTTGCTCCCGATTTGGTGGGGCGGCCTTATGATGCACAGAACAAAACTTCGGTTGATGCCGCAACAGACGTGAGACTTTGCACTTTCCCTGTGAAAGCGCTGGAAGAAATGATCGTTGAATCGCCCGATCTTGAACATCGTCTCCATCAGCAAAACCTGCGGGAGCTGGATGAAGCGCGTGATCTGCTGTTGGCGCTGGGGCGTAAATCAGCCTCGGAAAGAGTGGCGAGCTTCATTTGTTACATCGCCTCACACATTGATCCCGAGGCAACTGAAAATCATACCAAGCTATCATTCCAGATTCCATTGAAGCGGTCTGACATTGCCGATTTTCTGGGCCTCACGCTGGAAACTGTGAGCCGTCAAATGACCAAGCTTCGCCAAGCGGGCGTTATCTCCATCATTGATAGACGAAGCATCGAGATCACCAATCTTGCGAAACTCGAAAAACTTGCAGGTGCCAAATAAGGCCTGTTACACAGCCTTTGAATATTGGAATGCCGAGGCCTGAAGCCAGGTATCAAACTTCGAGGCCACCAGACGCACCAAAGGCCTTGCCTCCTCAATCATTTCAAAACGGCCCTCAGTGATCCGACACAAATTCGCAGATGACATTTCGGCCAACGACTTCGCTTTTGTCCAGGCCTTCTGACCGTCTTCTCCGAAGTGCTGTTCCAGCTCCGCTTTCGAAAAAGCAAAATCACACATTAGTCGTTCGATGATCCAACCGTTGAGCTTGTCTTCTTGCAACAGAAGAAGGCCGCGCGCCACGGGAGAGAGGCCGCCTGTGATAGCAGCCGTGTAGAGCCCCGTTGCCACTTGATTTTGCGCAAAGCCGCCGGGGAACCCGCTGATTGAAGATGGCCCAAAGCCCAATAGAACTTGCGAGTCATCGTCTGTGTAGCCTTGAAAATTCCGCTTTAATTTTCCGTTGCGGGCGGCCTTGGCCAAATTGTCATCGGGCTTTGCGAAATGATCAATGCCAATCGCATCATAGCCTGCACTTCTGATCATTGATGATGCCAGGCTCGCATCATGCAGACGCTGGGCCTGTCCGGGCAAAGTCTTTTCATCAATCATTTTCTGGTGCGGCTTCACCCATGGCACATGCGCGTAGCCAAAAAGCGAAATACGGTCGGGATTGAGGCTCAATAGTTTTTCGACTGTTGCCACCAATTTCTCACTCGTCTGGCCGGGCAAACCATAAAGCGCATCGATGTTGATGGACTTAACGCCCGCCGCTCGCAATTGCCCGACAACGCTCGAGGTCAATTCAAAGCTCTGCGGGCGATTGATTGCAACCTGAATTTCAGGATCGAAATCCTGAACACCGATGCTGGCGCGCGTCAGGCCGAATTCGATCAAATTCGTAATGCTGTCTGCGCCCAAGTCTGATGGATCAAGCTCTACGCTGATTTCAGTTTTGTCGTCTATCAGGAAGGCTTTGTTCAAAGCTTGTCTGATTTTGTAGAGTTCTGGCTTTTTCAAAAGACTCGGACTTCCACCGCCCAGATGGATCTTCGTAACGCGGGTGGACCTTGCTCCTTGTTGCTGGTAACGCGCAATTTCCTTCACCAACACGTCCACGTAATTTGCCACTGGGGTATAACTCAGCGTGTGTTTTGTATGACAGCCGCAGAACCAGCACAGGCGATCACAGAATGGAATGTGAAGATAGAGAGACAAGGAATCAGCGCTAGCGACTGCCGATTGAAGAGCAGAATTGAGTGCCCCTAAATCATTCGAATTGAAATGATTGGCTGGTGGATAGCTGGTGTAACGTGGCAATTGTGCTGCTTCATTCAGAAGCAGTTTCTCAAGATCAAGCATTTTTGGATCCCAGTTTTTTGCGAACGACGGGGAGAATCACCGCGTGTTCAAAGGCAATGTGGCGGCGCATGCTTTCGAAGAAACCGCGCAACATCCATGACAAGGTTTCGGCTTTCACCGGGTTTTGATTTGAAACGTATTCTTTCAAGGCAAGGCTGATCTCTTCGCCCAGATCCGAATCAATCCAATGTTCGCTTTTCAATCGGTCTATTTCGACTTTCATCGTGGTGCCATTGCGCACGGCGTTGAGGAGAATGGGATAGATATGTTCTTCCTCAAATTTGTGGGCAGAACTGATGATGGGAACAATATTTCCAGCGATGACCAGACTTGTTTGCGCATCAATGGAGGCTGGTAATCCATCCGCAATCATTTCGAGATCGTGACACAAGGCATCAAGTGACGTGAGATGGTTGAGGAACAGGCGCATGACCGTCTGAGACGAATCGGCACCCTGTCTATTCTTCCCATGTAACCCATCCATCGAATCCGGCATTGCCGTTATCTTTCAAATCAAATCCCAGTGCAAAGAATGCTTATTCGACCAAACCAATTGTTGGTCATTGATCTGGATCAAGGCCGTAACCGTCGGGGTTTGCCAAAAGGCCCATAGCAACATCAGGGGTGTTGCGGTTCCACTGTGTTTTCCGAAAGGGCTGGGCCATATGAAATACGGATCGACTGCCATTGCATTGGCTTTGGCAACATTTTTAGCACTGCTCGCCGCAGCAGCGGGAACGGATGCACAATTTCGCACCCACATGTGGGTTGCCTTCACGGTGCTGGGCATCGCTTCGATTTTTGCCTTCCGGCGCATCCAATTTGCCAAGCCGGGACAGACACTGCCTGTCGAAGACACGTCGGGTTATCTTGATGGTGTTATTCGCTACGGCGTCATAGCCACACTTTTCTGGGGCATTGCCGGTTTTCTGGTGGGCATTATCATCGCGTCTGAACTGGCGTGGCCGCTTCTCAACATTGAACCCTTCCTGAACTTCGGGCGCCTGCGCCCACTTCATACATCAGCCGTGATCTTTGCCTTCGGCGGCAACGCGCTGATTGCCACATCATTCTATGTCGTGCAGCGCACATGCAGAGCCCGACTGTGGGGTGGAAACCTCGCCTGGTTTGTGTTCTGGGGCTATAATTTCTTCATCGTCATGGCGGGCACAGGCTACCTCCTGGGCATCACGCAGGGCCGCGAATATGCCGAGCCTGAATGGTATGTCGATATCTGGCTGACCATCGTATGGGTTGCCTATCTTCTGGTGTTCCTTGGAACTCTTGTGAAGCGCAAGGAACCCCACATTTATGTGGCGAACTGGTTCTATCTCTCGTTCATTGTCACCGTTGCGATGTTGCATCTTGTGAACAACATGGCGGTGCCAGTGTCGTTCCTTGGCACCAAATCCTACTCGGCTTTCTCGGGCGTTCAGGATGCACTGGTGCAGTGGTGGTATGGTCACAACGCCGTGGGCTTCTTCCTGACGGCAGGCTTCCTCGGCATGATGTATTACTTCGTGCCAAAGCAGGCTGGCCGCCCGGTTTACTCTTATCGCTTGTCCATCGTGCACTTCTGGGCCCTGATTTTCCTCTATATCTGGGCTGGTCCCCATCACTTGCACTATACGGCTCTGCCTGATTGGGCACAGACGCTTGGCATGGTCTTCTCGATCATGCTGTGGATGCCCTCGTGGGGCGGCATGATCAATGGCTTGATGACGTTATCGGGGGCCTGGGACAAGCTTCGCACTGATCCAGTCTTGCGCATGTTCGTGATGTCGCTTGCCTTCTACGGCATGTCGACCTTCGAAGGCCCAATGATGTCGATCAAGTCGGTCAATTCCTTGAGCCATTATACCGACTGGACGATTGGCCATGTGCACTCTGGTGCTCTGGGCTGGGTTGGCATGGTCTCCTTTGGTGCCCTCTACTTCCTGACGCCAAAGCTTTGGAACCGCGAACGCCTGTACAGTCTGCGCTTGGTCAACTGGCACTTCTGGCTGGCCACACTTGGCATCGTTGTCTACGCGTCGGTCATGTGGGTCTCCGGCATCATGCAGGGCCTGATGTGGCGCGAATATAATGAACAGGGCTTCCTGGTCTATTCCTTCGCAGAAAGCGTCGCGGCCATGCACCCCTACTACGTCATGCGTACATTCGGTGGCTTGCTTTATTTCGCTGGTGCGCTGGTCATGGTGTTCAACATCTACAAGACGATCCGCGGCGATGTTCGCAGCGAAATTCCAATGGGTGCGGAAGCCCCCGCCTTGCAGCCTGCTCGTTGAGGAAAATCATGTCGAACGCAAACCCAAAAACATTGCTCAGCCGCCACGCCGTCATTGAGCGCAATGTCACACTCCTCCTGGTGTTCTCACTTCTGGTGGTCACCATCGGTGGGCTTGTAGAAGTTGCACCGCTGTTCTGGCTGGAAAACACCATCGAACATGTCAAAGGCATGCGGCCCTACACGCCGCTGGAGCTCGCAGGGCGCGATATCTATGTGCGTGAAGGCTGCTACCTTTGCCACAGCCAGATGATCCGCCCGTTCCGTGACGAAGTGGAACGCTATGGCCACTATTCGCTTGCCGCTGAATCGATGTACGATCATCCCTTCCAGTGGGGTTCAAAGCGCACGGGGCCAGACTTGGCCCGCGTGGGTGCCCGCTATTCCAATGAATGGCATGTGCAACATCTGAAGGACCCACGCTCTGTGGTGCCTGAATCAGTGATGCCGACCTATGGCTTTCTGGCCAACCAGGATCTGGATACCAAAGCCATTGCTTCGCATCTTGTAGCTAATCGTGATGTGGGTGTTCCCTATAATAAGGACATGATCGCCAATGCCGAGGCAGATATGAAGGCGCAGGGCGATCCCAATGCCGACAGCGCTGCTCTGGTCGGGCGCTACCCCAAGGCCGTCTCCGCAGATTACGACGGTGATCCTGCGCGCCTTACCGAGATGGACGCTCTTGTCGCCTATCTCCAGATGCTGGGAACGCTTGTTGATTACTCGGCCTACAACCCAACCCAAGATGATCGCTGAGGAGTGCCATCATGAATGTTGATTATCACTTTCTGCGCGAATTCGCCGACAGCTGGGTTCTGTTGCTGATGTTCTTGTTCTTCATTTCTGCCGTGCTTTGGGTTTTGCGGCCATCGGCGCGCGCTGCCCATGATGAAGCTGCAGCCATTCCATTTAAAGAGGATTGATCATGTCGGGCCAAAACGAAATTGACAAAGTCTCCGGCATCGAGACCACGGGCCACGATTGGGACGGTATCAAGGAACTCAACAACCCGTTGCCACGTTGGTGGTTGTGGACCTTTTATGGCTGCATCGCTTTTGCAGCCGCCTACACAGTGGTTTATCCGGCGTGGCCGGGCTTGACTGGTGCCACCAAAGGCCTGTGGAACTGGTCGAGTCGCGCTGACATCCGCAAGGAATTCGACGCGCTTGCCGTGGCCAACGCCGCCCAGGTTGAAACCATCAAGAGCCATGACATCAACGCCATTCTTGGCGACGAAAAGATGCGCGGCTTTGCGGTTGCCGCCGGATCCTCAATTTTCAAAGTGCGGTGCGCAACCTGCCATGGCTCCGGCGCACAGGGAAGCCCCGGCTTTCCAAACCTGAATGACAATGCGTGGCTGTGGGGCGGTAAACCGAATCAAATCGTGCAAACGATTACGCACGGCATTCGCGATACGTCCGACCCCGAAACGCGGAATTCGCAGATGCCCGCATTTGGAAAAGACAGCATCTTGAAGCCTGACGAAGTGGTTGCAGCTGCAAATTTTGTGCGGCAGCTTTCCAAACAGGATGCTGATCCAAAGTTGGCTGAGGCCGGCACCAAAATCTTCGCGGACAATTGCGCGGCTTGTCACGGTGACGCTGGCGAGGGCAAAATTGAATTTGGCGCCCCTGCCCTCAACGATGCCATCTGGCATTACAGTGGCGACCTCAAGGCGATTGAGGCCCAAATCAACAACCCACGTCATGGCATGATGCCGGCCTGGGGTGTGAAACTTGGCGACGTCGCCGTGAAGGAGCTTGCCGCCTATGTTCATTCGCTGGGTGGCGGCGAATAGTGTCTGATCTGAGCACCATCGAAAAACTCCCCGTTGAGGCTGTCAACACCGGAGCCAAATTGAAGGGCGCGTCGTTTTATGCGGCGCGCTCTAAAATCTTTCCGAAAAAGGTGCAGGGCCAATTCAGAAGGCTGAAATGGCTCATCATGCTGGTGACACTGGGGATCTATTATATAACGCCGTGGCTGCGCTGGGACCGCGGCGGTCACGCGCCGGATCAGGCTGTGCTGATTGATATCGCACATAGGCGGTTCTATTTCTTCTTCATCGAAATCTGGCCGCAGGAATTTTTCTATATTGCGGGCCTGCTGGTCATGGCCGGTGTTGGCCTCTTTCTCATTACTTCAGTTGTTGGCCGGGCCTGGTGTGGCTACACCTGTCCTCAAACCGTGTGGACTGATCTTTTCATTGCCGTCGAGGGCTTCTTTGAAGGCGACCGTAACGCCCGCATGAAACTTGATGCGGCACCTTGGTCATTTTCAAAACTGGGAAAGCGGCTTTTGAAACACGCCAGTTGGGTTTTGATCGCCATTGCCACGGGCGGCGCGTGGATATTCTATTTTGCCGACGCGCCAACCTTGTTGAAAAGCTTTGTTACGGGGCAAGCGCCTTATGTCGCCTATGCAACGGTCGCCGTGCTCACCGCAACCACCTATGTGTTTGGCGGCCTGATGCGCGAGCAGGTTTGCATTTACATGTGTCCATGGCCCCGCATTCAAGCAGCCATGCTCGACGAAGATTCCCTTGTTGTTACCTATAATGACTGGCGGGGCGAGCCGCGCAGCCATGGATCCAAGAAGGCTGCTGCCCAAGGCCTCGCATCAGGCGATTGCGTGGATTGCAACGCCTGTGTTGCCGTCTGCCCCACCGGCATTGACATCCGCAACGGGCAGCAACTGGAATGTATCACCTGCGCCTTATGCATTGATGCCTGTGACAACATTATGGACCGGCTGGAAAAACCGCGCGGCCTGATCGCTTATTCCACTTTGCGCGACTATAATCACAACATGGCCCTGGCAAAAGACCCTGCCAGCGGTGGCATCGTGCCTAATCGTATCCGCGACGCTGCTGGCAATTTTGTAAAAGATGTGCGGCATTTCAATTGGCACATTTTCTTCCGCGCCAGAACGTTGCTCTATGTCACGCTGTGGTGTGTGATTGGCATAGGCATGTTGTATTTTTTACTGACGCGCGACCGCTTGCTGCTTGAGGTTTTGCATGATCGCAACCCGGTCTCCGTGGTTTTGTCTGACGGCTCGGTGCGCAATGGATTTAGCGTGAAGCTGTCAAACATGCTGCCAGAGCCTCGGACTTTCATTTTGTCACTCGATGGACTGCCCGGCGCTACGATGTCCGTTGCGGAAATCAAGGAAGCAACCGGCAAGAGCATCGAAGTTGAAGTTGAGGCCGACAAGCTGCGGCAAATTCATGTGTTCGTGACGCAATCCGCACAGCTGACCAAAGCCGGCCAAACAGCTTTCATATTCAACATTACCGACCCACAGGCTTTTTCGAGCGCCCGATATAACGCCCAATTTGATGTTACAGGACCTAACCCATGACTCAGATCGCCCTTCACAAGCGTTTCACTGGTTGGCACATGCTTGCCATTATGGTTGGGTTTTTTGCCGTCGTCTTTTTCGTCAATGGCATATTGGTTTTTTCTGCACTGAGCAGCTGGACCGGGCTTGTGGTTGAAAACTCCTATGTGGCCAGCCAGACATTCGATACCGACACTGAACGACTGGCCACCGCCCGCAAAGATTTGCGGCACCAACTTCATTATCAGGATGGTCAACTGAAACTTGATCTCAAAACCTTGGATGGCCTTCCTGCCAACGCAACTGACATCAAGATTGACATTGGTCGGCCTGCAGATAACTCGCAGGATCAATCATTGACGTTGATCAGCGAGGGCGATGGTCATTTCTTTGCCACCAGCAAGCTTGCGAGCGGCGTGTGGACAGGCAACATCAAGGGCCGCCTCAATGGCAATTCCGACATCGTGTTACCGTTCCGCCTCATCATTGACGGTAACCCATAATGTCCTGCTGCGTTGGGCCAATCCCAGGCCTTGTGGCCGATGAAGTTGACCGCAGCAAATTCAATGCACGCGTTGAAGAGCTCCGCCATGACGCAAGAAACTTGGCCGATGGCACGGTCAACTATGTGGTATCCGCCCCTGCCATTCACTGCGGATTGTGCATTTCCACAATCGAGAAGGCGCTTTCGCAGTTACCGGGGGTGACAGCAGTTCGCGCCAATCTCTCGCTCCGACGCGTTTCGGTCACGCTGGTCGATTCTGATCAATCGCCAGCACCGTTCGTCGAAAGCCTCGAGCGGTTGGGCTATTCGCCGCAATCTCTTGACGAAGGAAATTCCACCAAAGACGACCGGGAACTGAAAACCCTTGTAAGGTCGCTTGCTGTTTCGGGATTTGCCGCAGCCAATGTGATGCTCCTTTCAGTCTCCGTCTGGTCAGGTGCTGGTCCAGCCACCACGGAAGTTTTCCATTATCTTTCCGCACTGATTGCAATTCCAACGGTGGCCTATTCTGGCCAGGTGTTCTTCCGCAGCGCGGCGGGCGCTCTCAAACACCGCCGCGTCAATATGGATGTGCCGATTTCGCTTGGTATAATTTTGGCCACCGTGATGTCGCTCTATGAAAGCTTCATGGGTGCTGGTCATGCCTATTTTGATGCTGCCGTTTCACTGATTTTCTTTCTGCTCATCGGCCGCACACTTGACCATGTGATGCGCAACAAGGCCCGCAATGCTGTTCAGTCGCTCGCGCGGCTCTCAGCCAAAGGGGGGCTGGTGGTTCTACCCGATGGTTCAACCAGCTATCAGATGCTTGATGCCATCCGCGCCGGGATGATCTTGCGCGTGACGCCGGGCGAGCGCGTGCCGGTTGATGGCACCGTTGTTCACGGCTCAAGCGACGTGGACCGTGCCTTGGTGACGGGGGAGAGCGCGCCCATTGCTGTTACGAAAGGTTCAGCACTTGAGGCGGGCATTCTGAACCTCACCGGTTCTGTCGACATTCGCGCTGACCGCCAAGCCAAGGATTCATTCCTTGCCGAGATCCTGCAGATGATGCAGGCGGCGGAAAGCGGTCAAGGGCATTATGTGCGCATGGCCGACCGCATGGCGAGACTCTATGCGCCTTGTGTTCATGTCATGGCGCTGGCGAGCTTCATCGGCTGGATGATCATGACGTCGGGTGATTGGCATCAATCCATAACGGTGGCGATTTCGGTTCTCATCATCACCTGCCCTTGCGCATTGGGGCTTGCCGTGCCTGTGGCTCACGTCATTGCCGCATCGCGTCTTTCCTCGATCGGCGTCCTGATGAAAGATGGCAGCGCGCTTGAGCGTCTGGCCGAAATTGATGAAGTTGCTTTTGACAAAACGGGCACCCTCACCACCAATCTGGCTGTCATCGACAGCACCGGCATTCCCCCCGGCAAACTGGCTCAAGTTGCCAAGGCCCTTTGCATGCGGAGTGTTCATCCGGCTGCAAAGGCGCTTGCCCGCAGCATTGGCGAACTCCCGTATCAAAATATCGACGACTTGCGTGAGATTCCGGGTTTTGGTGTTGAGGGCTTGATCGATGGGCGGTTGGCCAGACTTGGTCGCACGGCCTGGGTGGCCGAGATAGCCGTGAAGACGCAAGGCGAACTACCATTGGAGGGGTTGGGTTTTGCCATGGCGGGAGGCCCCGCATTTTTCTTGCACCTCAGCGAGGAATTGCGTGCGGGGAGTGTGGGCACTGTCGCGAGTTTCAAGGCCATCGACATTCCGGCCACAATATTGTCTGGCGACGCCGCCAAATCCGTTTCAGCCGTTGCAGATCTTCTGGGGATTGAATTCTTCAAGGGCGGATTGCGGCCCGGCGACAAGCTTTCCTATCTGCAAGAGTGCGTGGCCCATGGCCACAAAGTGTTGATGGTGGGCGACGGGCTCAATGATGCGCCTGCCCTTGCTGCGGCCAATGTTTCCATAGCGCCTGCCTCGGCTTCAGACACAGGCCGACAAGCCGCCGATTTCGTCTTTACCCGGGACAATCTTGACGCCGTTTGGAACGCCTATCGCTTGGCCAAATCTGCGCAACGCATTGTGAAGGAGAATTTTGGATTGGCGATCCTCTATAATGTTGTGGCTGTGCCATTGGCGGTTTCCGGTGCGCTCAACCCGTTAATTGCGGCCGTTGCCATGTCGAGTTCATCAATTCTCGTGGTGGCCAATTCCATGCGGCTCTATCTGGTTAATGCCCGCTCCTCGTCCGCTGTAAAGCCTGCGAGGGTCGGCAAAATTCTCACAGCGCGGGACAAAGCCGCATGACCAGCCTTATTGTTCTTATTCCGGTGGCATTGGGGCTGGGTCTTTTGGGGCTGGGCGCATTCTTCTGGAGCCTTTCAAGCAACCAATATGAAGACCTTGATGGTGCTGCGGCGCGCATGTTGGAAGACGAAGACAAGCCAAAGCCATGAACGCCACATCCCTTGCAGATGCCTAAGCCTTGCAGTCGGATTTGCCTAATCTTTGAGCAGGCATTCCGGAAGTTAGGCGAGAGCCACTGTGGAGCTAACCTGTAAATTTCTGATGTGATTGACGTTTTTAACGGTATTTGACAATACTCCAGCTTGGCATGAGCTTTGCTAAACTAATATCAAATAGCTCTGCCGATGCATCTGTCGGCAGGGAATGGGAGACGGCGCGTCAGTGGTTTCAGTGGATCAAGCAAGTTTTGAGCGGCCAAGCCCGATTTTCATATGCACTTGCCTTTTTTCAAATCTCAGCGTCAGAATAGAACTGGCCTGAATCATGAGCGATAAAATTTTCAATGAGATGGGCGAAAACCGCGACAGTCCGCGGCGGCCCTATAACAATGTTGCGCAATGGCTGAAAACCATCGCCCGCAAGGATGTTGACCGCGCCAAGCGCGAGGCCGAAAATATTTTCCGCCGCCAGGGCATCACTTTTGCAGTTTATGGTGATGGTGAATCATCAGAACGGCTGATCCCGTTTGATATTATCCCAAGGGTGTTCGCCGCTGCCGAGTGGCGCAGGCTTTCAGCGGGCATTGAGCAGCGCGTTAGGGCCTTGAATGCTTTCTTGCATGACATTTATCATCGCCAGGAAATTGTCCGCGCTGGCAAAATTCCAGCCGAGATCATTATTCAAAATGCTGCCTTTGTGCCTGAAATGGTGGGCGTCAATCCGGCGCGCGGGCTTTATGCGCATATTATCGGCATTGATCTTGTGCGCATTGCTGAGAATGATTTCTATGTTCTGGAAGATAACTGCCGTACTCCTTCGGGTGTCTCCTACATGCTGGAAGGCCGGGAAGCCATGATGCGGCTGTTTCCTGATCTTTTTGCACAGCAGCGCGTGGCACCCGTCGATTCATATCCGGCCATGCTACGGAAAACACTGGAGAGTGTGGCACCGCCGGCCTGCAAGGGCGACCCCACCATCGTGGTGTTGACGCCAGGCATCTATAATTCGGCCTTTTTTGAACACGCGTTTCTCGCTGACGAGATGGGTGTGGAGCTTTGTGAAGGTGGCGATCTCTTTGTGTCGGATGGCTATCTCTATATGCGCACCACGCAAAAGCCGCAGCGGGTGGACGTGGTCTATCGCCGGATTGATGATGCTTATCTTGATCCATTGAGCTTTAGGCCGGATTCATCGATCGGCGTTCCCGGCATTCTTGATCTTTACCGGGCGGGACGTGTCACCATCGTCAATGCGCCGGGAACCGGCATTGCCGATGACAAGTCGATCTACACTTATCTGCCTGAAGTGATCAAATTCTACACGGGCGAGAAGCCCTTGCTCAAGAACGTGCCGACCTGGCGCTGCGGGGACGCTGATTCACTCAAATATGTTCTGGAACATTTAAGCGAGCTGGTGGTGAAGGAAGTTCATGGCTCGGGCGGCTATGGCATGTTGGTGGGGCCGACCTCGTCCAAGAAAGAAATCGAAGAATTCCGTGCGCGATTGAAGGCAAACCCTTCCAATTATATTGCCCAGCCCACTTTGGCTCTCTCCGCTGTCCCCACTTACACGGCCTCCGGCGTGGCGCCGCGCCATGTTGATTTGAGACCTTTCGTTCTTTCAGGCGACCAGATCCGCATTACACCTGGCGGGCTTACGCGTGTCGCTCTGAAAAAGGGTTCGCTCGTCGTAAACTCCAGTCAGGGCGGCGGCACCAAAGACACCTGGGTTCTGGAGGACTGATGCTCGGGCGCACTGCTTCATCGCTATTCTGGATGTCGCGCTACATGGAGCGGGCCGAAAACATGGCGCGGCTTCTCGAAGTCGGTCACCGCATTTCGCTGATGCCCGGCGCTGTTGAAGGTCATCGTGATGAATGGCGGTCAACGCTGCTCAGCGCTTCTTGTGCCGAAAGCTATGATGCCAAGCATGATGACATTGTCGCTGCCAATGTCGTTGATTTTCTGGTTTTTGATGAGAGCAATCCCTCCAGCATCAAGGCCACCATTCGCACGGCGCGCAACAATTGCCGGGCGGTTCGCACTGCCATCACGCGCGACGTGTGGGAAAGCATCAACGCGACATGGAATGAGTTGCTGACCGTCAGGCCTGATGACTTGAAGGCTGATCGACTGACGGTTTTTCTTGAATGGGTGAAACAGCGTTCCATGTCATTTCGCGGTGCCGTACTTGGCACCATGCTACGTAATGAGAATTATTACTTCAGCCAGCTTGGTAACTTCATTGAACGCGCCGACAACACGGCCCGCATTCTTGACGTGAAGTATTTCATCCTGCTGCCGAAGCCCACGGATGTGGGCTCGGACGTTGATATGCAGCAATGGGCCCAGATTTTGCGCAGTGTCTCCGCACATCGTGCCTATCGCTGGTTCTATCGCGACAGTCACTATCGGCCGTGGCTTGTCGCAGAGTTTTTAATCCTTCGGGAAGAAATGCCACGCTCTTTGGTTTTCAGCTATCAGTGGATCAACACGGCTCTTGAAGGTTTAGGACATATTCAAGGCCAGCGCCACGAGTGCCATGATATGGCAGCGCAGGCTTTGGCGCGGTTGCGGGCGGGAAAGATGGAAACCATTTTTCAGAATGGGCTTCATGAATATGTGAGTGATTTTCTCGGTGCCAACACGGCGCTATCGGCTTCGATTTCCCAAACGTATAATTTCCCGTGAGTGCCATGCGTATCAAAATCACCCACGAGACCCGTTACCATTTTGAAGTGAGTCCGCATCAACTGGTGCAGCGGCTGCATTTGCGGCCCACAGACTTTGCCACTCAAAAAACCTTGAGCTGGAAAATCACGGCACCTGGCATGGAAGGCGCGCTTGAATATGTCGATGGGTTTGGCAACTGGATCCATCTTGTCACCGCTGAGCGTCCCACACAGGATTCAATGATCCTTGCGGAAGGTGAAATCGAAACGCAGGATGCTGCGGGCGTGGTGCGTGGCCTTGCGATGTTTGCGCCTGACAATGTTTTCCTGCGCCAGACTCCTGCGACGATGCCTGATGCCGCCATGCTGAAAGCCGTTGCGCCATTGAATTGCAAAAAGAATGCGCTTGAAGTTGGGCATTCATTGATGGCTCTGGTTCACGAGGCAATCGCCTATGAAGTTGGAACATCCGATGCCAAAACCACTGCGGCAGAGAGCTTTGCAGCAGGACGCGGTGTTTGTCAGGATCATGCGCAGGCGATGGTTGGCTTGGCGCGATCTTTGAAGATTCCCGCCCGCTATGTGACAGGCTACCTGGTGACCGGAGTTGGCGCTTCGGCTGCCGCTGCCCATGCCTGGGCCGAATTGCTGGTTGCTGATCTCGGTTGGGTCGGGTTTGATGCCGCCAATGATCAGTGCCCCACCGAGCATTATGTGAGGCTCGCCTCTGGCCTTGACGCTGGCGCCATAGCCCCCATCAAGGGTTCACGCCGTGGCGACATCGGTTCGGAACATCTGACTGTTGCAGTTCGCGCCGAGATTGAGCAACAGTAGCTTGAACAGACGGATTCGGGGTCAATGACATATTGCGTGGGAATTTTGCTCGACAAGGGGCTGGTGATGGCGGCGGACACCCGCACCAATGCTGGTGTTGACAATGTGGGCAAGTTCAAAAAGCTCTACACGTGGGAATTTCCAGGTGAGCGGATTTTCGTGCTGCTAACCGCAGGCAATCTCGCCGTCACCCAATCTGTGACAAGTATGTTATCGGAACAGATCCAGCATCCGCCGGAACAGGGCGAGACCTTAAAAACCGCCAAGACGATGTTTCAAGCCGCCAACGTGGTGGGGGCCGCCATCCGCTCGGTCAAGGAAATGGATGAAGGTCATTTGACCGCCAATGGCGAGGCCTTTGCTGCCAGCTTCATTTTTGCCGGGCAAATCGGTTCGGAAAAGCCACGCCTGTTCAATATCTATTCGGCGGGTAACTTCATCGAAGCGACACCCGACACGCCGTTCTTTCAGATCGGCGAGCATAAATATGGCAAGCCCATTCTTGACCGGGTGGCGCGGAGCGACATGGAACTTGGCGAGGCCGCCAAGATGGTGTTGGTGTCCTTCGATTCCACCCTGCGGTCGAACCTGAGTGTGGGCCTGCCGATTGATCTTTTGACCTACGAAACTGACACGCTGAAGATCGAACATACCAAGCGCATCGGGCCTGATGATCCTTATTTTAAAATGCTGTCCACGGAATGGTCCAAAGCCCTGCGTACGGCCTTTTCCAACATTGAGGCGCTGGATATTTAAGTGCTTTCTGTTGCTGCACTGCACAGAATCCCGCCACTTCCCGCCGTATCTGCTTAAAATATAGTCGCATTCTATCCGTGGCTTATTTTTGTGCAAGTTGTTTTTGTCTTTTTTTTCAATTCGTTAATTTGAATTAACGATTTGGCACATCTGTTGCAGTGCTCTCGCAGTGCAAAAAAATCATTAAGAGCACTCAACACAGGAGAGGTAACATGAATAGACGGAGATTTTTAAAGTCAGGGGTAGCGGTGAGTGCGTTGGCTGGAGCTGCACTTGCTCCGCAATTCGCCTTCGCTGCAGGCGAGACCATCAAGGTTGGTATTCTTCATTCACTTTCAGGCACCATGGCCATCAGCGAAACAACGCTGAAAGATGCCATGTTGATGCTCATTGAATCGCAAAACGCCAAGGGCGGTTTGCTGGGTAAAAAGCTTGAAGCTGTGGTGGTTGACCCTGCTTCAAACTGGCCGTTGTTTGCGGAAAAGGCCCGTGGCCTTCTTTCCAGCGATAAATGCGCTGCCGTATTCGGCTGCTGGACATCAGTGTCGCGCA
>JBDSTO010000003.1:0-5344 GCA_039928255.1 Aestuariivirga sp.
CATGTCGATCGGAAAAGTCACTGAAATCCTTGTGCCGTGGCCATCATGAACGGGGCTTTCGGCTTTTATGCTGCCGCCCATGGTTTTGACAATGCCACGGCAAATCGCCAAGCCAAGCCCGGTGCCAGCTGCCCGGCCATCGCCGACCTTCACGCGATAGAATTTCTCGAAGACGCGTTCCAGGTCTTCGGGCGGAATACCTTGGCCTTCATCCTCAACAACGAGAACGATGTTGGTGTCTCTCATGAAGACGGCGACTTTCGTGGAGCTTTCTGGCCCGGAATATTTATTGGCATTGTCGAGCAGATTGAACACGAGTTGTTCGAGCAGTCCTGCATCGCCTGTGGCATAGGCGATCTCGGATGGGAGGGTTATGCTGATTGTACGCTGTGGCCAGGCCTTTCTTGCCCGCCTTACGGCAGCGGCTACAACATCGCCCACATGCAATCTCTCGTTCGAGATTTGGATTGTTCCGCCTTCAATTTTTGTCATGTCGAGCAAATTGGCAACAAAACGCGAAAGGCGATTTGCTTCTTCTTCGATGTTTTGGAGAAGATCGTCTCGCACCGTTTTTGATATCTTGCCTTCGAGGCTTCGCACGGTTGTGACTGATCCCACGATGGAGGAGAGTGGCGTGCGAAGATCATGCGATATTGAAGAGAGGAGGGCAGAACGTAGCTTCTCCACTTCGGCACTGGCGCGGGCGTCAGCCAATTCTCCGACGAGGTTCACACGCTCAATGGCGATTGAAAATTGGTCAAGCAGGGCCTCCAGATTGCGCCGCATCTCAGACCCAATGACGCCTTCCTTTGGCCGGATGCCAACCAAGCCCACTATGCCCTGCGGTGTTTTCAATGGATGATACTGAAAATGCGAATTGGGCAGGGTTTGTGAATTCCATCCCGCAATTTCACTATGGGCAAAGGCCCACCTTGCGGCGGCCCAATCGGCCGTCTCCAAATGATCTTCGGGTGGCATGCCGGCCTTGATCGAGATCTGATCCTTCTCACTAAGCAGGACAATGGTTTCACCCTTCACCGTGGCTGCGGCTTGGGTGGCGATGATCCATAAAAGATCATCCAACTTGCTGCTGGTCGAAAGTTTGCGCGACAGATCAAACAGACCCTCAACAAGTTTGACGCGCGAAGCGGACGCCAACGATTGTTCGCGCACCCTACCGGCAAGCCCGCCCGTCATCACGGCAACGAGCAGGAAGATGATAAGCGCCAGCAGTTCATGGGGGCTCGCAATGGTGAGCGTGTAGAGAGGTTCAATGAAGAAGAAATTATAGGCCAGGAACGACAAGGCGGCGGCCAGAACGGCACTTGTAGTTCCTGATGTTACGGCACAGACTAAAACAGCTGCCAAGAATATCATCGAGAGATTTGGGAGTTTCAAATAGTGATTGGCGGCAATGCCCGCTAAAACTGCACAGGCAACAGCGGTAGGCGCTAGGGCAATGCCACTCAAACTGATACGCGGGATACGAAACCGGGTAGCAGGCAAGGGGCCATGAAGGGACTCGGTCAAGACATGGACTGAGACGCCGCGAGCGCGGTGCACAATCTCATCCGACAATGACCGTCCCATCAAACGTTTTAAAACACCCGGGCGCGAGCGGCCAATGACAATCTGTGTAATATTTTCCTGGGCTGCAAAACGTAAAACTTCGTCGGGCAAGTCCTTTGCCGAAATTCGGGTCACATCTCCGCCAAGACGGCTTGCCAGTTCGAGGTTACTGTCGATCTTTCGTTGCAGTTCAGGATCAAGTGTGACTTCGGCACTGCTTGAAGCATGAACGGCAACCCAGGTCGCATTCAATGCGTTGGCCATTCGCGCCGCCTGGCGTACGACTTGTTCTGATCCATCATTGCTGCCGACGCAAACCAATATGCGATCATGGGTGGGCCAGGGGCCCTCAATGGCGTTCTGTCTAAGATAATCCACCATCTGGTCATCAACGCGCTGGGCTGTGCGGCGCAGCGCCAATTCGCGCAAAGCGGTGAGATTGCCGAGCTGGAGGAAATTATCGGCCGCGCGTCTGGCGTTATCGGGGAGGTAGACCTTGCCTTCCTTGAGTCTTTGTATCAGTTCATCGGGTGTTAGATCGACCAAGATGACATCGGCAGCATTTTCGAGCACGGTATCAGGCACGAGCTCGCGCACCTTTATTCCGGTGATGGTGGCCACAACGTCTGACAGGCTTTCGATGTGCTGGATGTTGAGGGCGGTCCAGACATCAATCCCGGCATCGAGCAACTCTTCTACGTCTTGATAACGCTTGGGGTGACGCGATCCCGGAGCATTGCTGTGGGCAAGTTCATCAACCACGATCAGTCTGGGCTTGCGCAGCAGGGCTGCATCAAGGTCAAACTCCATCAGGTCATGGCCCCGGTAGGTGATGGATTTTCGCGGCAGAACTTCCAGGCCGTTCAAAAGTGCTGCTGTTTCCGCTCGGCCGTGCGTTTCGACAATGCCAATGATGGCATCATGGCCTTCGGCTTTCAGGCGTTGCGCGCCGGTGAGCATCGCGTAGGTTTTGCCGACGCCCGGTGAGGCACCAATGAATATCTTCAGTTTTCCGCGGCGCTCCTTGGCTGCGAGAGTTAGAAGCGCCTCGGGGGAAGGCCGCCTATCGCCGTGATCATCCATTGGGCGTTGAGTTTAGTCCATCCAGTGCCAAATTCAGCAACAAAACATTGACGTGGCGCTCAGCAAGCAGACCCACCACGGGCCAGGCGGTGTGGGCCTCCACAAGAGCCATAACCTTATCCTCGGGAAGATTGCGAGCCTTGGCAATGCGCGGCACCTGCAACTTGGCAAATTCCTGAGAAATATCAGGGTCAAGACCGCTGCCCGAGGCCGTCACGGCATCGGCTGGCAGAAGTTTTTCGGGAATTGATTGATGAAGCTGGTCCACGCTGGCGGAAATACGGTCCATCAAGGCCTTTGAAGTTGGGCCCAGGTTTGAGCCAGTAGAGCCCGCAGCATTATAGCCCTTGTCCCCGGCAGCTGATGGGCGCCCCCAGAAATATTTATTGGAGGTCCACGCCTGGCCAATGAGCCGCGAGCCAATCACTTTGTTGTCTATCGTGATCATGCTGCCATTGGCGTTGTCAGGCAGCACGAGTTGGGCAAAGCCGGTGATGGCGAGCGGATAGGCAATTCCGGTGAGCAGTGTCATCAAAACCAGCAGAATGAAAGCGGGGCGAAGATGTTTAATCATGATGTTCTCCTCAAGCGAGATGAAGGGCGGCAACCACAAGATCGATGATCTTGATGCCGATGAATGGAACGATGAGGCCGCCCAAGCCATAGATAGCGAGATTGCGGCGGAGCAGGGCTGACGCGCCGACAGGGCGATAGGTTACGCCTTTCAAGGCCAGCGGGATGAGCGCCACAATGATCAAGGCATTGAAGATGATGGCGGAGAGAATGGCGCTTTGCGGTGAGGCCAGATGCATGATGTTGAGTGCACCGAGCTCAGGATAAGTCACCACGAAAAGTGCCGGGATGATGGCAAAGTATTTTGCAACATCATTGGCGATCGAGAATGTGGTAAGTGAGCCGCGGGTCATCAACAACTGCTTGCCGATCTCAACAATCTCGATGAGCTTCGTGGGATTGGAGTCCAAGTCCACCATGTTGCCCGCTTCCTTGGCGGCTTGCGTGCCAGACTGCATGGCAACACCTACGTCAGCCTGGGCAAGGGCTGGGGCATCATTGGTGCCGTCGCCGCACATGGCAATCATCCGGCCATTTTTTTGCTCATTGCGGATATAAGCCAATTTGTCTTCTGGCGTGGCTTCTGCGATGAAATCATCGACGCCTGCCTCTGAGGCAATAGTGGCAGCTGTCACGGGGTTGTCGCCCGTAACCATCACCGTGCGGATGCCCATGGCGCGCAAGGCAGAGAAGCGCTGTTTGATATCGGGCTTCACAACGTCTTTGAGGTGGATGACACCGAGCAACTTGCCATTTTCGGCAACGCCCAGTGGCGTGCCACCCGTCCGGGAAATCATTTCAACGGCTTCGTTGAATGCGGCGGGGGCTTGGGCCTTGGTGAGGCCTGCATATTTCAGAATGGCGTCCACCGCACCTTTGCGAAGTGCACGACCATCAATGTCAACGCCCGAGATGCGCGTCGTCGCAGAAAATGGAATGTTCGTAACGGACTTTCCCGGTTTGGATGGTTCGGCAAGTCCAAAATTGCTTTTGCACAAGGCAACAATGGAGCGACCTTCGGGTGTCTGGTCAGACAGGGAGGCCAGCATTGAAACTTCTGCCACATGTTTGGCGTCGATGCCTGGAATGGCGACAATGGCAGTGGCCAGGCGATTGCCATAGGTAATGGTGCCCGTCTTATCGAGGAGCAGCGTATCAACATCGCCCGCTGCTTCCACGGCCCGGCCCGATGTTGCAATGACATTGAAACGGATCAGCCTGTCCATGCCAGCAATACCAATCGCCGAGAGCAGCCCGCCGATGGTTGTCGGGATGAGCGTCACCAGCAAGGCGACCAGAACGGTGACCGACAATGCGGTGCCCGAATAGCCAGCCAAGCCCCATAGCGTGACAACCGCAATGAGGAAAATCAGCGTCATGCCAGCCAAGAGAATTGAGAGTGCCAATTCATTGGGGGTCTTCTTGCGCTCGGCACCTTCGACCAGCGCGATCACCCGATCGATGAAGGTGTTGCCTGCAGTTGCCGTAATCTTGACCTTGATCCAGTCTGATTGAACAGTGGTGCCGCCTGTTACAGCAGAGCGGTCTCCGCCCGATTCACGAATGACGGGTGCTGATTCACCAGTGATGGCCGATTCATTGACCGAGGCGATGCCCTCGATGATTTCGCCATCGGCAGGCACCAGATCACCTGCTTCAACGAGCACAATGTCACCTTGCTTGAGGTCCAATGCCGACACCTTGGAATAGACGCGGTCATTGGTTTCGGGAATGACAAGGCGCTTTGCTATCGTATCAGTGCGCGTGCGGCGCAGCGCATCGGCCTGGGCCTTGCCGCGGCCTTCGGCAACAGCCTCGGCGAAATTGGCAAAGAGGACGGTAAACCACAGCCAGGCTGCGATCTGGCCGGAAAACCACGCTGTGCCATTGCTCATAATCAAATCGCGGAGCCACAGGCCTGTCACCAGTGCCGCCACAACTTCGGTGACGAAAATCACCGGGTTGCGGGCCAGGGCGCGCGGATCGAGTTTACGGAATGAATCAAATGTTGCCTGGTAGGCGATGGCGCCGTTGATCAGGGCGGGATTTGCGTTGTCTTTGGTCATGGGAATCTCCGATCAGAAAGTCTTGCCGGCCAGCATCAGGAAATGCTCGACGA
>JBDSTO010000004.1:0-5957 GCA_039928255.1 Aestuariivirga sp.
AAGCGCGCGCCCATGGCGACCTTTCCGAAAATGCCGAATACCATGCCGCCAAGGAAGCCCAAGGCTGGAACGAAACCCGCATCCAGGAAATGGAAGACAAGCTTTCGCGCGCCGAAGTGATTGATCCAAGCAAACTCTCGGGCGACACCGTGCGCTTTGGCGCCAAGCTGACGCTGATCGACGAAGAATCCGATGCTGAAGTCAAATATCAGATCGTCGGTGAATTCGAGGCCGACGTGAAGAAGGGCAAGATTTCAGTCTCCTCCCCCATCGCGCGCGCTTTGATCGGCAAGAAAAAGGGCGACAGCGTGGAAGTGAACACGCCAGGCGGCGGCCGGTCTTATGAGATCGTCAAAGTCCTGTGGAAATAATCCACGCGTTTTGATTTTTATCCTGAAATAGGATTTTATGCTTGACACCGTACGGTGGATGGGCTATATATGGCCATACTCCACAGCCATGCCTCCCCCACCGTCGCCCCAACAACCTTATAACGATCAGCTCCAACGACCCTCAAGCCGTCACCCCGGCGAAGGCCGGGGCTGGGCTTAGTTACGTAAGCATATTCGTTGAAAGAAAGCTGGGTCCCGGCCTGCGCCGGGATGACGGTTATAGGTGTGACTCATGATGCCCGATGATTGAGCTGATCCCCTCACCCCAACAACTTCTCCAGCGCCTTCCTGATCTTCGGGCCCGTGGGTGATGTGGCAGACGCAAACCAGTCCACAAACTTGCCCTCTCCATCAAACAGATATTTGTGGAAGTTCCATTTCGGTGTTCCCAACATTCCGGCCTGTTCCGCCGCCCACACATAAAGCGGATGCGCCTCTGGCCCCTTCACCGAATATTTTTCAGTCAACGGAAATGTCACGCCGAAATTCTTCACGCAAAAGGCGCCGATCTCGGCTTCGCTGCCCTGCTCCTGCGCGCCAAAGTCATTGCACGGAACACCGATCACCGTGAGGCCCTTGGCACCATCCGCCTCCCACAATTTTTCAAGCCCTGCATATTGCGGTGTGAAGCCGCAAGCTGAAGCCGTGTTCACCAGAAGCACGGCCCTGCCCTTGAACTGCGAAAGCGGCATGGGCTTGCCATCGATACCGGTCAACGTGAAATCATGGAGTGTTGTCATGAGAATTCTTTCAAACTTTAGGGAAGGCCCATCATGCACCAAAGCCGCGCGAACTTCATCATCCATGTTTGGCAAAGTGTCACATGTGACCATCAAAGACAGTTGTAAACGGGCGTTACTCACTACATACTCATCCAGAGGTCACCATGTTCAATGACATCACCGCGCTGACACTGGCCCGCTGGCAGTTTGCCTTCACCGTGTCGTTTCATTTCATCTTCCCCGCGATCTCGATTGGCTTGGCAAGCTTCCTCGCCGTGCTCAAAGGTTTGCAGCTTGTCACGGGTGAAACTGTTTATCGTGACCTGTTCAACTTCTGGAAAAAAATCTTCGCGGTGGCCTTCGGCATGGGCGTGGTCTCAGGGATTGTCATGGCCTATCAGTTCGGCACCAATTGGAGCGTGTTCTCCGACAAGGCAGGCCCCGTCATCGGCCCGTTGATGGGCTATGAGGTTCTGACCGCATTTTTCCTCGAGGCAGGTTTTTTGGGCGTCATGCTGTTTGGCGAAAAGCGCGTCGGCCCCGGGCTCCATTTCTTTGCAACCTTGATGGTGGCCATCGGCACATTGATTTCAGCCACTTGGATTATTGCGGCCAACAGCTGGATGCACACGCCCGCCGGATATTCAATCGCCGCCAATGGCCAGTTCCAGCCCGAAAGCTGGCTCGCCATCATCTTCAATCCGTCCTTCCCCTATCGCCTCGTGCACACGGTTCTCGCCGCCTATCTCACCACGGCGTTTACGGTGGGCGGTGTTGGCGCGTGGCACTTGCTCCGCAACCAGAATTCGCCCGCCGCGCGCCGCATGTTTTCCATGGCGATGTGGATGGCGGTTATTGTCACCCCCCTTCAGATTATTGCGGGTGATCAACACGGCCTCAATACGCTGGAGTATCAGCCTGCAAAAATCGCCGCGATGGAAGGTGACTATGAAACCACGCCGGGCACACCGCTCATCCTGTTCGGCATCCCTGATGATGTGAACGAGGTGACGCGCTATGCCGTTGAGATTCCCAATCTCGGCGCATTGATTTTGACCCATGACTGGAACGGTTCGATCAAAGGCTTGAAGGAATTCCCCAAAGACCAACGCCCACCCGCTGCCATCATCTTCTGGTCATTCCGCATCATGGTGGGATTGGGTATGGCCATGTTGGGCCTTGGCCTTTGGAGTCTTGTGCGCCGCTTTACCAAGCATGATCTCTACAAGGACCGCTGGCTGCAGCGCGCATCAATCTTGATGCTGCCCTCGGGCTTTATTGCGGTGATTGCGGGCTGGGTCACAACCGAAGTGGGCCGCCAGCCCTATACGGTCTATGGCCTCCTCACCACGGCAAACTCGGCCTCGCCGATTGCGGCACCGGCCGTTGCCACGTCGCTGCTCGCCTTCATCATCGTTTACTTCCTGGTTTTTGGAGCGGGCATCTTCTACATTTTCCGCCTGGCGCGCAGCACGCCTGATCATCCTTCGCCGAACATTCAGGGGCCACATCATGCAGCCGGCATCACGCCAGGCCCTGCGCTTGATTTGCAGGGGGGAGCATCATCATGAGCTTTGATCTTCCCTTCATCTGGGCCGGCATCATTGCCTTTGCGGTTCTGGCCTATGTCATCCTCGATGGCTTTGACCTTGGCATCGGCATGTTGTTTCCCTTCGCCAAATCAACACACAACCGCGACGTGATGATGAACTCGGTCGCCCCCGTGTGGGACGGCAATGAAACCTGGCTGGTCATGGGTGGTGGCGGCTTGCTCGCTGTTTTCCCCATGGCTTATTCCATCGTCATGCCTGCACTCTATGCACCGATCATAGCGATGCTTCTGGGGCTTGTGCTGCGTGGCGTGGCCTTTGAATTTCGCTGGCGCACGAAGCGCGGACAATTCCTGTGGGATTGGGCCTTTGCAATTGGCTCCCTCATCGCCACGCTGGCCCAAGGCCTGGCGCTTGGCGCACTTGTGCAGGGAATTCCTGTTGTTGGTCGTGCCTATTCCGGCGGCTGGTGGGATTGGCTGACGCCATTCTCTCTGCTCACGGCTGTCGCCTTGGCCGTGGCCTATGTTCTTCTGGGTTCAACGTGGCTCATTCTCAAAACCGAGGGTGAGCTTCAGGCCCAATCGCGCGCCACTGCGAAGTTGGCTGCTTTTGGAACATTGGCCCTGATCGGTCTGGTGAGTTTGTGGACCCCATTTCTGAAACCAGAATATTTCGAGCGCTGGTTTGCCTGGCCCACCATCATCTTCAGCGCCATCGTGCCTTTGTTGCTCGCTGTTTGCGCCTATGGGCTTTACACAGGATTGCGCGACAAGCTCGACTATCGCCCGTTCGTTTCATCGCTCGGATTTTTCGTCTTGAGCTTTGTGGGCCTTGGCATCAGCTTCTATCCCTATATCGTGCCACCCTCGGTCTCCATCTGGGACGCGGCGGGGCCCGAAAAGAGCCTCGCCTTCCTGCTCGTGGGCGCACTTTTGCTGGTGCCGATCATCTTGCTTTACACCGCTTATTCCTACTGGGTGTTCTGGGGCAAGGTTAACCCCGAAGACGGCTATCACTGATGAGGTTGCCTCTCACCGCATCGCGCCTCTTGTGGTTTGTGGGCCTGTGGGCCGCTGGCGTTTTGTCGGTGACCGCAGTGAGTTATCTGATCAGGTGGGCAATCGTGAAATGAAGCCCGCAAAACTCATCATGCCCTCCGGCCACGGTCCATGGCCTGATGCGGTGTTGATGTGCCCCGCAGGACCCGCCTCAATCAATTTTGAACCCCAGGCCAAAGCGAGATCGCTTGAATCCTCAAGACTTGCATGCGGGTCATTGGAACTTGCAATCAAGGCCGATGGGAACGGCAGCGGATCACGCGGGATGGGAATGAATTTGGGGTCAATGCCTTTCAGGTCGCGCAGCGATTGCTCATTGGGCGGCGCCACAAGAAATCCCGCCTTGGCGCGCCCCACCAATCCCCGCACTCGCAAGGTAGGTATGGCGTGAGCGACGAGAATGGTTCCGGCTGAGTGCGCCACAAAGACCACGGGCTTTGTCGCCGCTTCAACTGCCTCAACCAACTTGCCCACGGCAACATCAAGCGAGCCATAAAGCCAGTCATCCTGCTCCACCAGACGCGCGGCAGAAAGCTTCGAAATCAAGCGGCTCTGCCAATGGGCATCCCCTGGCCCCTCGTGGCCCGCAACAACAAGAATATCGAGATCAGCGGATTTCATGATTTCTTCTCAATCAGGTTTTTAATGCCCCAGAGCAAAAGCCCGGCCATCAATCCCCAGAAGGCGGCACCAATGCTGAACAGCGCAAAGCCTGATGCTGTCACCAGAAATGTTATCAGCGCAGCCTCAAGATCCTTGGGCTCTTTCATCATTGAACCTATGCCGCCCATCAAAGGCGCAAAAAGCGCCAAGCCCGCGATGGCTTGAATGCTTTCACGTGGCAGCGAACCGAGCACGCCCACAAAGGCCGCCGCGCACAAGCCAACCAGACTGTAAAGAACGAGATAGGGAATGCACACTTTCCAGCGCTGGTCAGGATCAGGGTGGGAATCAGGCCCCGCCACCATTGAAGCCGTGATGGCCGCCATGTTGAGCGCGTGTCCGCCAAAGGGGGCCGCGATGATTGAACCAACTCCAGTCGCCAGCAGGCACGCCGAGACGGGTGGTTGATAGCCACACGCCCGCATCACCGCAAAACCGGGAAGATTCTGCGACGCCATCGTCACCAGATAGAGCGGAAGTCCAAGGCCCAGCATCGCCGCCCAGTTGAATTGCGGCATGTCGAAGGTGGGCTCGGTGATCCCGAAACTGCAACAAGCCCCCGCCATCTTGCCCGACGTCATGGCAAGCGCCAAACCCAACACCACAACAATGGGAACGGCATAAATCGGCTTCCACATCCGCATGGCGAAATAGGCAATGATTAAAGGCACAACCAACCATGGTGCGGCAAGTGCAGCCAGTGGAACCTTCAAGACATAGGACAACAGAACGCCCGCCAGCATCGCCGCCGCGATGGCGGCGGGCATTTTTTCAATGGCACGCTCCAGGGGTCGGACCAATCCTGTGATCACCATCAACACACCAGCAGTGACAAAGGCACCAAGCGCCACCGGATAGGAAATGCCTGCGGCACTGGTGGCGATCAACACAGCACCCGGCGTCGACCACGCGGTGACGATCGGCATGCGAAAACGCCAGGACAAAATAAACGTGGTGATGGCCATGCCAAAGCACAGCGCAGCCGCCCATGACGCTTTTTGCGCCGGGCTCGCGCCCACCGCATCAGCCGCCTGCATGATGACAAGGATGGTCGAGGCAAATCCAACCACCACGGAAGCCACAGCGCTGGCCAGCAATGACGGCCAATGGCGGTCATTGAAGATTGCAGACATCGACGTCATGGCAGCGGCACCTCAGGCTCGTCCTTGGTCACATGCAGGATCAAGGAGGTTTTCACACTCTCAACATTGGGTGTCTTGGCAAGAGCCCCCATAATGAAGGCCTGAATGGATTGCACATCCCGGCCCACACATTTCAAGACAAAATCAGCAACCCCCGAAACGGCATAACATTCGCGCACAATGGGCCAGCCCGCGACGCGCCGCTCAAATTCGCGCACTTCATGTTCGGCCTGGCTCTTCAAACCCACATGGGCGATCATCTGGGCGCCATAGCCCAGTTTGTCGCCCGCAAGCTGTGCGCGGTATCCGGCAATCAATCCTGCTTCTTCAAGGGCTTGAACCCGCCGCAAGGTGGGCGGTGGCGACAGGCCCACGCGGCCTGCCAGTTCGACATTGGTAATGCGGCCGTCGCGCTGCAATTCCTTGA
>JBDSTO010000005.1:0-7677 GCA_039928255.1 Aestuariivirga sp.
CGCCAGATGCGTTGAACCCGGTCCTTGCCTACTTCAATGCCACTGTCGTTCAACAGCGCCGTCACGCGCCGATAGCCATAGCGGCCATATTCTGAGGCAAGGTAGATAATATTCCGGGTCAATTCATCTTCATCAGGCTTCAAGGTTGGAACATATCGTTGTGTTCCCCTTGGTTGCCCGACGATCCGGCAAGCGGTACGTTCGCTCAGGTGATAACGATCCTGTGCTGCATCCACAGCCTGCCCGCGCCGCTCAGGGCTTACAAGTTTCCCCGTGCGATATCCTGCAACACCTGTTTCTCAAGCGACAGGTCAGCCACCAGCTTTTTCAACCGGCCGTTCTCGGTCTCAAGCTGCTTCAGTCTTTTGGCTTGATCAACACCAAGCCCACCATACTCATTGCGCCACCGATAGTAGCTTTGCTCTGTCGTTCCGGCTTCTTTGCAGGCAAGGGCGATTGTCTTGCCTTGCGCTTGCAGCACTTCAATCTGGCGAAGCTTCGTCACGATCTGCTCCGCATTCAGTCTTTTCCTGGCCATCTTCTTAGTCCTTTCCAGTTCGATACTCTCACATCGTCTGGTTCAGAAAAAGCAGGTCAGGTCACAGGTAGCTACGCAACCAGCCACCACCTTGGCATACCAAGGAACCCGCGGATCACGGGCGGCAATCCAAAGTGCAAAAACATCGCGTTTTAACCTCCGCGCCCAAGTTTTTAATTTCTCTATCATGGCTGCACGTTGCACGGTCGTTGCTATCTTGGCACTCCCCGCTTTGTGACTTTAGCATTCCATTGGCCAGCGGCCTTTGCAAGGCCTTGGCTTCCGACCAATCTGCGCTCAGCCATATGTTCCATTCCTCCGGCGTCGTTAGTATTGCACGCATGGCCTTGGGGTGGGTGGATGGGTGCCACTTCTGCATTGGGCTCAGTTGTGAGGAAGGCATAGAGGTCGCTCACCGTTTCACCCTCGCTGACCTTCCGCACTGACCCGAGTACCAGGCGGTCCAGGAGGAATTCGTCACGTTGGGAACCACCGTAGCACTCAAGAATACCAGTTGCTATTTAGAGGCGAAGATGTTCGTCTGATCAAAAGACAACTGTGGGGTCATTGGCATGTCATTAGCTCTTCTCATTATGCGCCACGCAGAGAAGTCTCCAGATTTGAATGACCCGCACCTCACCGCTGCCGGTGCGGAGCGCGCAACGTCACTTGCTGCATATATTCCGGCGCAATTTGGCAAACCCGACTTTATATTTGTGACCGCAAATTCCATTCACAGTTCCCGCCCATTTGAAACTGTCTTCCCACTCTCGCAAGCAATTGGTGTGCCGATTGACCAAAGCTATGCGGATCAGGACTATGGTGCGCTCGCCCTCACGCTTCGACAGAGCGAGAAATACCGCAATAAAGTCATCCTAGTTTGCTGGCACCATGGCAATATTCCAAGTTTGATAAATGCAATGGGTGCGCTGCCGGGCTCCTATTCCGATCCATGGCCAAAGACTACCTTCAATATAATCATCAAACTCACAATTGAAAATGATAAGGTCACTCAGGTTATTAGCATAACCGAACCTTTCTGAAACTAGCGCATATGAAAGGATAAATGGGCAGGCACTTCTCGACAGCGGCTCGCTCTATAGTGAAATCTGGGAACGATTGTTTTCATCGAACTTCTATGCAAGCATTTTCGATATGCGCATTCTACTCATAGAAGATGACAGAATGATAGGCGAAGGGCTCCTGCAAACCTTGACGGATGCGAACTTTGTTGTTGATTGGGTCAGCAATGGCATGGATGGCGAAGAGGCCATACGGAGTCACTCATACTCCACAGTTTTGCTTGATCTAAAACTACCTGAAAAGCCCGGACTTGAAGTTTTGCGTGCTGTTCGGAATTTGGGCAACAAGACACCAATTCTAATCATCTCTGCAGCTGAGACAGTTGACATGCGTCTGATAGGATTGGATGCGGGTGCTGATGACTATCTCGTAAAGCCATTTGACGCCCGTGAGTTGATTTCAAGAATACGCGCACTCGCAAGACGGTCGGTGGGCCAAGCTTCGTCAAAACTCACCAATGGAGCGATGGCTCTCGATGTGGCCACCAACGAAGTAATTTACAAAGGCAGGATTGAAGTACTTCCGCCCCGCGAATTTGCTCTCCTCCGAACGCTTGTTGCAAAGCCCGCGACAGTTTTTTCAAGGGCGCAACTCGAAGAGAGCATCTACGGATGGGGACAAGAAGTTGAAAGCAATGCCGTCGAAGTTTTGATTTATTATATCAGAAGGCGGTTTGGCAAAGACATTATCCTCAATGTGAGGGGGGTTGGCTGGAAAGTGGCAAAGGATATCCCGTGAAGTCGCTTCGCCGATCTATCTTGGTTTGGATGGCAGTTCTCCTACTCTCCGTTGGAGTTGTATCGGCATTGGGCGCATATTTCTATGTGAAGGGTGAAGCGACAAGTGCCGTCGACGCCCAGATTAGACAGATTGCACAGTTCGTTTCGGCGACGAATGTCAGCCTTGGCTCGTCCGACAATAGTGTCGATGCTTCAAACTCCGAAGACTTGTTTCTAATCGAAATTTGGGACAGGCAGAAGAACCTGCTACGCAGCTCAGGCAAGGCATCAGGTTTACCTCCGCCATCAACGACTGGATTTGAGGACCCCATAATCTCTGGCAAGCAATGGCGAAGCTATAGCTTGATGGGCGCCCAAAATCTGGTTCGCGTTTCACTTGTTGCCGATGTGAGTGATGAACAGGCCTTTAACGCAGCTTTTCAAGTGGCTTTGCCCGCTGCTTTGGTCATACCGCTGTCCTGGCTTCTTTTAAGCTTCATTATCGATCGAATTTTTGCTCCTTTGGATGAAGCGACCGCGCTAATCCGAAGTGGTCATCCTGGCGAGGAATGGTCGATGACTGAGAGTAGTTTCCCAAGTGAGTTGGCACCATTCATTGGCGCGATCAACAAGCTAGTTTCCACACTGCAAGCGAACGTCGAGCGACAACGGCAATTTGTATCCGACGCGGCTCATGAACTTCGAACCCCACTCACGGCGATTTCGTTGCAAATCGTCAATTTGCGCACGCTTGCAAAATCAGAACAGCTAAAGCAACGTATTCGCACCCTGGAATTAGGCTCGCACCGCGCCAACCAATTGATCAACAAGCTGCTTAAGCTGGCCCAAATCGACAATACACTAGTAGCGAAGAATACTGAAAAAAGTGACGTCTGCGGAATTATCTCTCAATCGGTAAGCGAACTTGCTTTGCTTGCCCAGCAGCGGAGGATAGTGGTGAAATTCAATCGGCATCGTTCGCACGTCATTCAAGTGCCAAAAGTCGAGACCCGCAGCGTTGTTGACGTTTTGATTGAAAACGCCATCAATTATTCCAATTTTGGCTCAGAGGTCGAAATCAATTTGAACACCAGTGGTGGTGAGTTTCAACTTGAAATCAAAGATCAGGGCATCGGGATTGCTGAAGACGAACTCTCCCGCGTCTTTGAACGGTTCTACCGGGCAGCTCCTGAACATGTTGAAGGAAGCGGCTTAGGGCTAGCGATAGCGAAAAGTGCAGCAGAAAAACTGGGTTGGACAATAAAATTAGTCAATCGAACTGATCGCAGCGGGATCACGGCTATCGTAACCGGCACAATGCGCTGATCTAAGTCTGCCCTAAGTCTAGCAAGCCATGGTCTCTCTCGAATCATACTTTGGAGAAGGCCATGACGACAGTACTTGCCGAGAGTTCGTTATTAACGAAGCTTTGGAACAAGGTCCCGCTGATCACAGCGGCATTTTGGGTCATTAAGGTGATGGCCACAACGGTTGGAGAGACCGGAGCTGATCTCTTATCAACCAGGTTAGGCCTTGGCTTGACAATCACGTCGTGGATTATGACGGCTATCTTTCTGGTATTCTTGCTACTGCAGCTGCGCGCCAAAACCTACATACCTACGCTTTATTGGATGACCGTAGTTCTGATTAGCGTAGTTGGCACATTGATTTCAGACAACCTCGTCGATGGTATGGGGATACAGCTCAAGACAACGACAATCTTTTTTGCCATCATTTTGGCAATTGTCTTTGCTGTTTGGCAAACTTCTGAAGGCACCCTTTCTATTCATAGCATTCATACGCGCCGCCGTGAGCTATTCTATTGGGCTGCTATCCTTTTCACATTTGCATTGGGCACATCGGCAGGCGATCTGGTCGCCGAAGGATTTGACTTAGGTTACGGGCTCGCGGCAGTCGTCTTTGGTGGGTTGATTGTTGTCGTGGCGATTGCCTATTATGTCTTCAAGCAGAACGCCATTTTGTGCTTCTGGATTGCCTACATTTTGACCAGACCACTTGGTGCATCGGTGGGTGATCTATTGGCTAAGCCTCATATCGCCGGTGGCCTTGGCTGGGGCACTGTCACAACCAGCATTGTATTCGTAACCGTCATTGCCGGTCTTGTCGTCTACCTCACTGCCACACGAGTTGACAGTGAGGATGAACACACAGTCATTCAAACTAACTAACCTTTCTAAAGCAACTGGAGCAGAATATCTTGAAAAAATCATTCACATTTGCCGCTATTGCCACAAGCTTGGTAATCTACTCATCCACAAGTGCATTTGCCGATTGCGAGGCAGATCTAAGCCTTCTTGAAACGGCGATGGCGGCCCCAAACCTTTCCGCTGATCTGAAAACTGAAATGGCCAAGGCTGGTGAAGCGGGTGCCGCTGCCATGCGCAAAGACGACGACGAGACCTGTCATAAAGTTGTGATGGATGTCCTCGCCAAATCTGGTGCAAAAACTGAGGCTCCCGCCGCACCCGCGTCTACCCAGTCTCTGGGTGACTTGTCGTCATTCAGAACAATTGCCGAAGATACATTGAAACTTGTTTCAGAGAATAAGCTGCCCGAGGCCAAAACTCGTATTAAAGATCTGGAAACTGCATGGGATCTTGCACACAAGAATTTGCAGGCTCTGAATAAAGACAAATGGACGGTGATTGATCAGGCCATCGACAAATCGCTGAAGCAATTGCGTGCAGGTACGCCAAATGTTGTGGGAGCCACAGACGCGCTGAACACCTTGCTGAAGACGATTAACGACTCGAAATAGGGAATCGACGATGCCGGATCAGAAATTGCACCCAATTACGGAGCGCCACATGAATCGCAGAGCAGCAATATTATCATCTCTCGCCCTATGCTTAGTCTCAACATCAAAGGCCTTTGCGGGAACAGAGGTTCCAGTAACCCCTGAAGTCTCGCCTCCGGGCGATATTCCCGATACCCAAGTATTCATAACATATAAATCTCCAGCAGGGTTCAGCTTTAAAGTGCCTGAAGGCTGGGCTCGGAAGGATGCTGGCGATACGACCAGTTTCCAGGGGAAATATGATATAGTGGCGGTCACACTTGATCAGATATCTCAGCCATTGGATATGAAATTTGCCCGTCAGGCACTTGATACAGTTATGCAAAAAAGTCGCGCGGGCACTGCCGGAAAGGCTTTTCTAGTGAGGCTGCCTGGTGGCGACGCGTTGAAGATTTCCTATACCGAGAACTCCGAACCCAACGCGGTCACAGGCAAACAGATACGCATGGAAAGTGAGCGCTTTTATTTTGCCAAGAATGACAAGCTAGTGTCGCTTTATCTTTCCGCGCCGCTCGGCTCAGACAATGTCGATCAGTGGAAATTGATGTCATCAAGTTTTCGCTGGAATTGATCCCATGCTGATTGAGGCGCGTGAACTCTATCGCTTTTATCACTCAGGCGATGAGGAAGTGAAAGCATTGCGTGGCGTTGAAATGAAAGTTGCCAAAGGCGAGCTGGTAGCATTGATCGGCCCATCAGGCAGCGGAAAATCCACCTTGCTCTTGTGCGTGGCAGGGCTTGATGAACCCGATGGCGGTGAAGTCTTTGTCGAAGGCGAGCGCATGACTAGACGCGGTGAACTGATTAAGTCTCGGATCCGCTCCCGCTCAATCGGCACAATGTTGCAGACCAACAATCTATTTGATCACCTCACCATCGAACAGAATATTTCTTTTGTGCAAGGTATTGGCGGGGTGTGCGATTTGGCCTGGACGAAAGAATTGATGGAGCATTTAGGGATTGTCTTACGTCATGCCGCGCGCCCCCTAGAGCTCTCTGGTGGCGAGCGCGCTCGCGCATCCCTGGCAGTGGCCATGGCGCGGAAGCCTGCCATTCTTATTTTGGACGAGCCAACAGGTGAAGTGGATGCCGAAGCAGAGGCGAAGATCATCGGTATGCTGCAGATGCATTGCAAGAATGGCGGCGCTGCGGTCGTTGCGACACACAATCAGGCTTTGGCGAAAAAGGCCACGCGTGTTCTCCCCATCCAAGATGGGAGGATCATGCATGGCTGATATTCTCGCCAAGCTGGAAGATGTGTCGTTGAACTTTGGCAAGGGCTCGAATCTCGTCCACGCCGTCCAAAATATCAGCTGCTCAATTGCGGCAGGCCAACACATTGCCATTACTGGTCCATCCGGCAGTGGAAAATCAAGCCTGCTCGCCTTGATTGGCGGTTTGGATCAACCTTCGACGGGAAAGATCACCTGGCCGCATTGGGGCGCAGCTTGGTTGCGTCCTCGCCATATTGGCATGGCCTTCCAGTCTGCCAGCCTTTTGCCTTCGCTCACGGTCGGGGAAAATGTTGAAATTCCGCTATTGATGCTCGGCGAAACAGCTAATAGCCTCTCTAGGGCGCGCGAGGCACTTCGACTCCTATCACTTGAACATCTCGTGGATCGCTTGCCAGCCGAGCTTTCTGGTGGGCAAATGCAGCGCGTGGCTTTTGCCCGAGCCTTAGTCACCGAACCAGCCTTGGTTCTGGCGGATGAGCCCACTGGGCAGCTTGATCAGGCCACTGGGGCCCATGTGATGAGCCACGTCATTTCAGCCATCCAAAACACCAAGGCGACCTTGATTGTTGCGACCCATGATCTGGCTTTAGCCTCGTCATTTCCAATCCAATGGAAGATGAGCTTCGGAAAACTGATTGAGCCCCAACCAAAGAAAGACAAAGTTCATGCTTGATTGGCTTTCTGGACTTCTAAAAAATCGCAGCGCGTCTATTGTTCCCGCTGCCATTGGCGTGGCATTGGCAGTTTGTCTTCTGGCACTTCTTGGTGTGTTTATCCGGCAAAGTGCCGCAAACATGACAGAGCGTGCCGTGCTCGGCATTTCGCCAGACTGGCAAGTGCAGATGGTGGGGACGACAGATACAAGTGCTGCGGAAGCGGCGGCAAAAACGATCGCAGGATTTAAAGGCCTTGCCATTGTCGATTATGCGGATGTCATTTCACTCTCCAGCACAAAGGATGGCACCACCCAGACTACGGGCGCTGCCAAAGCACTGGGCATTAGTCCCGCTTTCACCGATGAATTTCCCAATCAGCTTCGCCTGCTATCGGGTTCGTTGTCTGGTGTATTGTTGTCACAACAAACTGCCGCCAATCTTCATGCCGTTCCTGGAGATACGATCACAATTGCAAGGTTAAGCCAACCATCGCTTGAAATCAAAATTGATGGCGTTGTGGAACTACCAAATGCGGACCAACTCTTTCAGATCATATCCGCCACGCCGCAAGCCGCACGAACTGCACCCCCTGACAATGTTATCCTGCTGCCGCAGACCCAATGGCGGG
>JBDSTO010000006.1:0-3801 GCA_039928255.1 Aestuariivirga sp.
AAGCTGGCCGCAACCCAAGTGCCTGATGTCATGGTGCTGGATCTGGGTCTGCCGGACAAGGACGGCAAAGACGTGATCCGCGAAATCCGAACATGGTCCAATATTCCCATCATCGTGCTTTCGGCGCGGGATCGAGAAATCGAAAAGATCGAATCGCTTGACCTTGGGGCCGATGATTACATCAACAAACCCTTCGGCATCGGAGAGTTGATGGCCCGCATTCGCGCTGCCTTGCGCCACCGGCGGGACGTTGAACATCATGCAACCGAATATCGTTCAGGCTCCATCAAGATCGATAGCCGGAAACACGCCGCAGAAAAAAATGGCGCTCCGCTCCATCTAACACCCAAGGAATTTGACCTGCTCTTTGTCTTGATGAAGAACGCTGATCGGGTGATGACCCACCGTCAAATCCTTAATGAGGTCTGGGGCCCAGCCCATACCCAGGACGTCCAGTATCTTCGGGTCTTCGTCGGGCAACTACGCCAGAAGATTGAAGACAATCACACCGACCCGTTGTTGATATTGACTGAACCCGGAATTGGTTACAGGTTCCACGGCGACGATAAGTCAGATTGATTAGCGGGCTTCCCAGTTCCATTTTCAACGCTGGTTTGGTGACTCGATGACCGCTATTGATCGCGCCAACCCATGAAGTGGCTAGCAACCCCTCTGCCCAAACGTTAAAACCAATCGTCAAACGAGAATCGGTGCCCCCTTGAAACAAATCAACGAAAAGAAATCAGCGATCGTGGCTGGTGCAGCGGGCTTTCTCGGCTCGCATCTTGTGGACCGGCTTCTTGGTGAGGGTTGGCATGTGTTGGGTCTTGACAACATGCAGACAGGTTCTGCGAGAAATCTCAATCATCTATCCAACAACAAGAATTTCACGCTGATCCAGCACGACATCGTGCAGCCAATTGAACTTTCGACCAGCCTCATTTTCAATCTCGCCTGCCCTGCTTCGCCGCCGCGCTATCAGGCCGATCCCGTACGCACCTTGAAAACCTCTGTTATTGGCACGCTCAATCTTTTGGAGCTTGCCGAAAAAAACAAGGCCGTGTTTGTTCAGGCATCGACAAGCGAAGTTTACGGCGATCCGCTGGAGCATCCGCAACGCGAAAACTATTGGGGCAACGTGAACCCCATCGGCATCCGCTCCTGCTACGATGAAGGCAAGCGCGCCGCCGAAACCCTCTGCTTTGATTTTCACCGCTCGCACGGGCTTGATGTGAAGGTGGCCCGCATTTTCAACACTTACGGCTCGCGCATGGACCCGCAAGATGGCCGCGTCGTTTCGAACTTTATTGTGCAGGCGCTGCAGGGCGAACCCATCACCATCTATGGCGATGGCAGCCAAACCCGTTCATTCTGTTTTGTCGATGATCTCGTCGAAGGCATTCATGGCCTTGCCAGTTTGAAGCCTCGTGAAGCAGGCCCCGTCAACCTCGGCAATCCAGTTGAATTCAACATGTTGGATTTGGCGACGATGGTTCTTGAACAGACGGGCTCAAAGTCCAAAATCATCCATCAACCTCTGCCTCTGGATGATCCAAAAAAACGCAAACCTGATATTTCACGCGCCATGGCATTGATGGATTGGTCACCGAAAACCAACCTCCGTGACGGGCTGGAAAAAACCATTCCCTATTTCAGGGATTGCCTCAAACAGTAGGTGGCAGGTTGGCGCGCGCCGCCAAAGAATTCGGAGCGAAGTTTTGAAAACTCAGGCAACCTTGCGCTGGCGCGATGAGGCTCCCTCGGCGGAATCCACATTGACACCCTGCCCTGTAGAATCCGAGTTCCCACGCCACAACCGGTTATCGGGTGCCAGCGGATAGAGCGCATCAATGGCCGACAAGCCTCGGCGGTAAGCCTCAACGTCATAGGTCTCGCCCTTGGCATTAAGCTCAACCGCCACCTGCTCATAGGAATCGAGATTGCGAAGATCAGGCTTAGGTAATTGCCCCGCCGAAAATTCACTCCACATTGTATCGTAGGCCTGCTCCAGGCTCGAGACCAATTTGGCCGTATCAAACAGGATTGAACTATCGCGATTGGCACGCAGTTTTTCTTTCAAAGCTGCTGCCGCGGATGGGTTGCTGCCGAGGCGAATGGCCTCTGCCACATAGTCCTGAATGGAATGTGTGATAAGCTCGGGCACTCCCGCCGCACCCACCAGACTTGCGCATACACGGCTCGCAAAACTTTCACCGGGCATGGTGAGAACCGGCGTTCCCACCCACATGGCATCAGACGCCGTGGTGTGGGCACCATAGGGGAATGTATCCAGGAAAAGATCAGCCAATTGATAGCGCGCCAGATGCTGCGCGTTGGGACGTTTTGGTGCAAAGCATATACGGTGTCCTTCAACACCATGCTGCACCGCCATCGCGCGCAGCCGTTCATTGGTTTCAAGCGAAGTATCCAGAAGCCACAACACGCTGTTTGGCACACCGCGCAAAATTTCCATCCAGGCCGCAAACATGGGCTCGGTAATTTTCTGTGCGCCATTGAGGCAGCAGAACACAAAGCCGCTCTCCGGCAGGTTTTCTGAAGCCCTCAGCGGCATCTCTGTTGCAACTTTGCGTTTGCGGTCATTGGGTTGATAGACCGGAATGCGCAGAACTTTTTCGGTGAAATGGATTTCCTGCTCGGGGGGAATGACGGTCTCATCGCCGATCACGTAGTGATGATAAGGCGTGGCCATTGTGCCCGGAAAACCATACCAGTTCACCTGGATGGGTGCGGGCCGTCGCGCGAAGATTGGCGTGCGGGCATCGCGCGTGTAGCCATTGAGATCGATCAATATGTCGATCTTTGCCTCATTGATAAGCGCTGCCGCGGCATCATCATCAATGGAGCGGATGTCTGTCCAGTGTTCAACACTGCCTTTGATGCGCTGCTTGGTGGGGTCATCATTGGCAATGCCGCAATAGAAAGCGTGAATTTCAAAGCGGCCCTTGTCATGAAGCTCGAGAGCTTCTGAAAGGCCAAAGCCCACAGCATGTTCGCGCAAATCCGAAGAAACATAGCCGATCTTCAACCGTTGCGGTCGTGCGGCCTGGCGCTCGTCAAAGTTTCCATAGAACTTACCGGGCAGCTTGATCAGATCCTTGGCATAATGCCATGAGCGTGCAATTTGAAAGACTGGATCATCATAAATAACGGCCGCCGTGAGCGGCGAAATCTGCCCGATCAGATCTTGCTTGGTCACCCCTTCCCACGGCGTGATCACGGGCCACTTGCACTGCTTCTGGCGCAGTGCCACCCAGTGTTGCACAACCTCGGGCTGGTGGGGCTTGAGGTCAATCGATTGGCGCAAAACATCTTCAGCGGCAATGTCGAGGTGATGTGTTTCAAGAACGCGCCCCGCCTGCTGCAACGCCAATAATTTGTGCCGCAGGTTTTCACCATTGAGCTCGGGCATCCGCTTGACGAGATCAAGCCATTGTCCAATGGCATTGCCCGCCAGCCCACTGTCTTCCAGCAACCGGCCCAGATTGATATAGGGCTGCAGAAAATCTGGCTTCAGCCTGATGCAATCACGCAGAACATTGATGGCCCCCGCCACATCACCAAAGCGCGCCATGACAACGGCATAGTTGAACATGGCCGCATGGAGGTTTGCATCGCCCGGATTATAGGCGATCCATTTCTTGTAGAGATCAATGGCCTCGGCAACGCTGCCCGCTTTCTCAAGGGCTTCCGCAGAACGGAAAAGATCCGCAATCGAAATCTGGGCCATGCCTTCCCCGCTTTATGCGGATGCTGGAATCAGCGCCGCCACCTGATCAACGC
>JBDSTO010000007.1:0-4274 GCA_039928255.1 Aestuariivirga sp.
TCACGTATAGTCGGAAACCTTGACCGGGCATCATGTGCGTTAAGACGCTGGGTGCCCGGTCTTTTCATTTTCAGGAAGCTTTGATGTCGCTCGAGAAACTCGAACAGGAAATTTTAAGCGAAGTCGCTGCCGCCGCTGATGAGGCAGGCGTTGAAGCCATTCGCGTTTCTGCCCTTGGCAAAAAAGGCGTGATCTCTGAGCGCATGAAGGAACTGGGCAAGATGAGCCCGGATGAGCGCAAGGAAGCAGGCGCAGCCTTGAACTTGCTCAAGGATAAAGTGACGGAAGCTCTGGCGCAGCGCAAATCTGTTCTCGGTGAAGCCGCACTTGAAGCGCGTCTTGCTTCAGAAAAAATTGATGTGACCTTGCCGGTGCGCCCGCAAAGTGCCGGCACCATTCATCCCGTCTCTCAGGTGTGGGAAGAGGTCGTCCAGGTTTTTGGCGATCTCGGATTCAGCGTGGCCGAAGGCCCGCACATTGAAGACGACTTTCATAATTTCGATGCCTTGAACATGCCGCCCGATCATCCGGCACGCCAGGAACATGACACATTCTATTTCAATGAAAAGCCTGACGGCTCGAGAATGGTTTTGCGCACGCATACAAGCCCCGTGCAAATCCGCACAATGCTTTCTCAAAAGCCGCCGATCAGAATTATTGCACCGGGCCGCACCTTCCGCTCTGACTCCGACATGACGCACACGCCGATGTTCAACCAGGTCGAAGCGCTGGTCATTGATGAGACAACGCATCTTGGAAACTTGAAATGGATCTTGCAGGAATTCTGCAAGGCATTTTTCGAGATCGACAATGTGAACATGCGCTTTAGGGCTTCGCATTTCCCCTTCACCGAACCCTCAATGGAAATTGACATTCAATACTCCAGAGAAGGCGGCGTGTTGAAGCTCGGCACTGGCGACAAGTGGATGGAGATTTTGGGAAGCGGCATGGTCCATCCCAATGTCATCAAGGCCGGCGGGCTTGATCCTGACAAATACCAGGGCTTCGCCTTCGGCATGGGCATCGACCGCATCGCCATGCTGAAATACGGCATCCCCGATTTGCGCGCATTTTTTGAAAGCGATCTGCGCTGGCTGAGGCATTACGGTTTTAGATCGTTGCAGGTTCCGACCTTGGCTGGAGGCCTGTCATGAAATTCACTCTCTCCTGGCTCAAAGAGCATCTCGACACGACAGCCACGCTCGATCAAATTCTCGATGGGCTCGTCGGCGTTGGACTTGAAGTTGAAGAGGTCACCGACCGCTCACACGAATTGGCCGCCTTCAAAGTGGCCTATGTCGTTGAAGCCGCAAAGCACCCCAATGCCGACAAGCTGAAACTCTGCAAGGTCGAAACCGACAGCGGCATCATCCAAGTCGTCTGTGGCGCACCCAATGCCCGCACCGGCATGAAGGCTATTCTGGCGCTGCCCGGCGCTGTCATTCCCGTCACCAAAACCGTGCTCGAAAAAGGCGTGATCCGTGGGCAGGAATCACAAGGCATGATGTGCTCCGAGCGCGAGTTGCTGCTCTCAGAAGAACATGATGGCATTATCGATGTCCAAGGCGATTGGCCGGTTGGCACACCCGCTGCTGTGGCCTTAGGGTTGGATGACCCGATGATTTATATCAAGGTGACGGCCAACCGCCCCGATGCGCTGGGTGTTTACGGCCTTGCGCGCGATTTGGCGGCTAAGGGCTTGGGGAAACTGAAGCCGCTGAATGCAACACCCGTCAAAGGCACATTCAAATCACCCATCACAGTCTCGCTTAAAACCGATGACCCGAATGCCTGTCCGCTTTTTGTGGGCCGGTATTTCAGAAACGTGAAAAACGGCCCATCGCCCAAATGGCTTCAAGATCGTCTGCGCGCTGTTGGCCTCCGGCCCATTTCAACTTTGGTCGACATCACCAACTACATCACCTTCACCTATGCACGGCCCTTGCATGTGTTTGATGCCGACAAAACTCACGGCAACATTTCCGCACGTTTTGCCAAGGACGGCGAAACCCTTCTGGCGCTGGATGGCAAGACCTATGCGCTGAGCAATCAGATGACGGTGATTGCCGATGAGCAAAGTGCTGAAGCCATTGGCGGCATCATGGGCGGCGAAGCCTCGGGCTGTTCTGATGCGACGACCAATGTATTTCTTGAGTCCGCCTATTTCGATCCCCAGCGCACGGCCGCCACGGGCCGCAAGCTCGGCATCAATTCCGATGCGCGCTATCGCTTCGAGCGCGGCATTGATCCGGCCTTTACGCAAGTCGGTGCAGAAATCGCAACGGCGATGATTTTGGAACTTTGTGGCGGTGAGGCTTCAGACCTCGTCATTGCTGGTTCCGTGCCGGACACATCGCGCAGCTACACTTTGCGCAAGACACGCGTGAAAACTCTAAGTGGTGTCGATATTCCGTGGGCTGATCAATTGCGCATCCTCCGCGATCTTGGTTTCACAGTGAGCGACGATGGCGTTTGCCAACCTCCAAGCTGGCGTCCCGATGTGAAAGGCGAGGCCGATCTCGTTGAAGAAATCTGCCGTATCCATGGTCTCGATAATATCCCGAATGCGCCGATGGACCGTCCCCACGCCATTGCGCGCCCGGTGCTCAACCCGCTGCAGAAGCGCATGCTGGCGGCGCGGCGGACGTTGGCCACACGTGGCTTCAATGAGGCTGTCACCTGGGCCTTCATCCCCGAGGCTCATGCCAAACTGTTTGGTGGTGGCCAACCGGAATTAAAACTGAGCAACGCCATCTCATCTGAACTCACCGACATGCGACCTTCGCTGCTGCCCAACTTGATTGCAGCGACAGGCCGCAACATGGCGCGCGGCTTCAGCGATCTGTCATTGGCCGAAGTCGGCCATGCCTATGCCGGGGACAAGCCGCAGGATGAAACGCTGCGCGCAGCTGGTGTAAGGCGCGGCAGCTTCACGCCACGCAATGTGCAAGGCGATGCCCGCAATGTTGATGTGTTCGACGTGAAAGCTGACGTGCTCGCGGTACTCGATGCCTGCGGGGTTGCCACCCCACAGATTGTATCGGGCGCTCCGGCCTGGTTCCATCCCGGCCGTTCCGGCACGCTGCAAATGGGCCCGCAAAACAAGATCGCCTATTTTGGTGAAATCCATCCGCGCGTCTTGGCAGCGATGGATGTGAAAGGCCCGCTCGTCGCGTTTGAGATCATCTTGAATGGCCTGCCCGCGTCAAAGCAGAAATCTGCGGCGCGTGTAGCACTGGCGATCTCTGATCTTCTGCCCGTCAGCCGCGATTTTGCCTTTGTGGTTGATGACAAGGTGCAGGCAGCAGAGCTCCTCAAAGCTGTCAAAGGCGTCGACAAACTGTTGATCGCCGATGCGCAGGTCTTTGACGTCTACAAGCTCGAAGGCGGCAAGACGTCGCTGGCGGTGGAGGTCATTCTTCAACCGCGCGAGAAAACTTTCAATGACGCCGAGATTGAGGCATTGTCTGCCAAGATCGTGGCAACCGCGCAGAAAGCAGTGGGGGCCACGTTGCGCGCATAGGAGCAGGCCATGACACCAGCAACCGCAACCGCCCTTAAAAAGTTGAAGGCCCATCACAAGGCGCAGAAGCTCGACATGCGAAAAGTCTTTGCAAAAGACGCCAAGCGTTTTGAGAATTTCTCGGCCAGTGCTGATGACCTGCTGCTCGATTATTCAAAATGCAATGTCTCGGCCAAGACCATGCAATTGCTTTTAGGCTTGGCCAAAGCCGCCAAGGTCGAAGCAGCGCGTGAACACATGATGCGCGGCGACGTGATCAACACCACGGAACACCGTGCCGTTCTGCATACGGCTTTGCGTCGCCCCAAATCAGAAATAGTTTTTGTGAACGGTCAGAATGTCGTCCACGAAGTGCATGACGTGTTGGAAGCCATGTCGCGCTTTTCTGAGGAAATTCGCAAAAGCAAAATTACCGACGTCGTCAATATCGGCATTGGTGGCTCTGATCTTGGACCGGCCATGGCCACGCTGGCTCTGGCACCCTATCATGACGGCCCGCGCCTGCACTTCGTCTCGAACGTCGATGGCGCGCATATCGCCGACACGCTGACAAATCTCAACGCCGAAACGACACTCTTCATCATCGCATCGAAAACCTTCACGACAATTGAAACCATGACCAATGCCAGAACAGCGCGCGGCTGGATTGCCGAGAAGCTGGGCGAGGCCGAGGTCGGAAAACACTTTGCCGCGATCTCAACCGCCATCGACAAGGTGAAGGCCTTTGGCATTTCGGAAAGTCGCATATTCG
>JBDSTO010000008.1:0-10086 GCA_039928255.1 Aestuariivirga sp.
AAGCGCCGCGCCAGGGCAGCATCTTTTTCAACATGCTTGCGATATTCATCAAGTGTGGTTGCACCCACGCAGTGAAGCTCACCACGCGCCAGTGCAGGCTTCAAAAGGTTGGAAGCATCCATCGCCCCTTCGGCCTTGCCGGCACCCACGAGCGTGTGCATTTCATCGATAAACAAAATGATGCCGCCTGCCGCTGCGGTGACCTCGGACAACACGGCTTTCAACCGCTCTTCAAATTCACCACGGAATTTGGCACCCGCAATCAACGAGCCCATATCGAGCGCCAGCAATTTCTTGTCTTTCAGGGATTCCGGCACATCGCCTTTGACAATGCGCAAAGCCAGGCCTTCGGCAATGGCGGTTTTACCAACGCCGGGCTCACCAATCAAAACTGGATTATTCTTGGTACGCCGGGAAAGAACCTGAATGGTCCGGCGAATTTCATCATCGCGGCCAATCACAGGATCCAGCTTGCCATTCTGTGCCGCCTCGGTGAGGTCGCGCGAATATTTTTTCAGCGCGTCATAGCCCTGTTCGGCAGATGCCGTATCCGCCGTGCGGCCTTTGCGGATGGCATTGATGGCGGTGTTGAGGCCAGCGGGCGTTACACCTGCGGCCTTCAATATCTTCTGGGCATCGGAGGGCTCAATGGCCAGCTCCTGCAGCAGGCGTTCGGCTGTGACAAAACTGTCGCCCGCCTTCTCGGCAAGCTTGGTGGCACCGTCAAAAACCCTCGCCAATTCTGGTGAGAGATAAACCTGACCTGCCCCGCCGCCCGAGACTTTGGGCATTTTCGCCAAGGCGGCTTCCGTCTGCGCCAAGGCCATACGGCTGTCGCCGCCTGCCGCCTTGATCAGGCCAGCGGCCAGACCTTCTTCATCGTCCAGCAAAACCTTGAGAACATGTTCGGGCGTAAACCTTTGATGACCCTCGCGCAGGGCCATGCCTTGCGCCGATTGAATGAATCCTTGAGCGCGCTCAGTATATTTCTGAAATTCCATATAAAACTCCTTCTGGCCTGAAAACCGGCCCCCGAAGGCAGCCCGTTTTCACCCTAACTTGAGAGAGATATGGGAAGTCATTCCGGCGGCCTCAAGTGGCCAACCGTAATATTGTCTCACTCGCCCTGTGGCGGAGCATCCTCAGCCAAGCCCGAAACGACATCTTCTGAAGCTTCAGCCCGGGGTTTTCGCGTGCGGGCGCGCTTTGGCGCGGCCTCTTCCTCAGCTGCTGGTTCAGCGGCCTCTACAATGGGTGTCGGACGCTGCAGGAAGCTTGGAGCCTCCCATTGACCCTCCGGCCCGCCAGATGGCTGTGCGGGAGCTGGCGCTGCAGCAGAGGCTTCCTCTGATGAGGCCTGCGGAGCCTGGCCTTCGCCGCCGCCTTCGCGTGGCTGCTCAGAAAAGCGCTCCCGCTTGTTCTGCCAGCGCGGCTTGAAACGCTCGCGGGAGTTGGGATCACGGTTGTTATTGTTCTGGTCGCGGTTGTTATTATTGTTGCGCGGCGGACGTTGCTGCTGGCCTTCACCCTGGGGCTGATCAGCCTGCTGGCCTTCACCCTGAGCTTCACCACCTTCGGCCGGAGCAGCGATGTTGCCATCAGCCGGAGCGTTCTCGCCCTCTTCCTCGACGATGTAATCACCATTCTCGTCGAATTCTTCTTCGCCGTACTTGCGCGACATCTGCAGCGATTGCCCCACCGGCTGGCTCGCAGCCCATAGGCGATAATAATGTTCGGCGTGCTGGTAATAATTCTCGGCTGCCACGCTGTCACCGGCGGACTGGGCATCACGGCCCATCTGCATGTATTTCTCGGCAATCGTCTGCGGCGTACCGCGCAGTTTTACATCTGGCCCATTGGAGTCATGAACCTTGTTGGATGGATTGCCGCCGCCCCCACCGCTACCATGTCGCCGGTTGTTATTGTTCGCGTTATTGCGGTTGCGGTTATTGTTGTTGCGATTCCGGTTATTGTTGTTGCCGGAACGAATGAAATTATTGTTCACGTGGAAGTTCTCTCCATGCGGAAGCCGGGGCCATCAGGCACCCGCCGCTTGTTGTGAAGTTTGAGCAAATCTCTTGCTGCAGAATAACACCTTGCTGTGACAACCCCTGCCACGGTGAAGCGCCAGCGCTCACCATATCCAAATGCTTGATCATCGAAATGTCGGACTTAGGGCTTTAAGCGCCAAGTCCCCAATCACGCGATTTATCGCAAAGGCACCGGGGATAAGTTCTTCTTAGACCAATTCCACTCCGATTCCAACAAAGAAGTTGAAATCCTTGTTAACGACTTATTGCAAAGGCCAAACCGCGAATATGAGATCCCAGATCCCGCCGCGATGAAACAAGCGAAAAACCGCGCCCTCCAAAAATCGCTTCAACGTCGATTTTCTGCCCAGCACCAATTTCAACCACAACCACGCCATGGGGATTAAGCCTCCCCTCTGCCCCTTGGGCGATCATCCGGTAAGCTTCCAGCCCGTCCTGCCCACCGTCCAGCGCCAGCACAGGGTCATAATCCTTCACATCTGGCGACAGTTCAGCAATGGCGCTTGTGATAATATAGGGCGGATTGGAAATGATGAGATCAAACGTGTCACGTCCAGCGGGAAACCAGCTACCAGTGACAAACTCAAGGCGGGTTGCCGCCTGCAAAACGTCGGCATTCGCTTGCGCCACAGCCAGCGCTGCCTCGGAAATATCAAACGCCACGCCACGCCACTGCGGACGCTCCGCCGCCAAGGTGATAGCGATGGCGCCGCTTCCCGTTCCAACATCGAGGAATCGGCACTCAGTTTTGCCCTTCATCACATCGAGGGCCAGTTCCACCACTGTTTCCGTGTCTGGACGCGGGTCAAGAACGGCTGGCGAAACTTTAAAGCTGCGCCCATAGAACTCGCGCACGCCTAAAATTCTTGAAACAGGCTGATGTTGCAGTCGCTGTTCAATCATGGCGTCGAAACGCCCAATTGCGGTGGGCAGCAAAACGCCGTCCGGATGAAGCACAATGTCTTCCGCGGCAAAGCCCGTAGCGTCTTGAAGAAGAAGCCTTGCATCCAAAGCGGCCGATTCAATGCCAGCCGCCCGCAAGCGCTGACGGGCAAGTTTCAGAACATGTTCAATCGATCTAGGATTGCTCATCCACTTGCGCCAGCAAATTGGCCTGATGATCAGTCACCAAAGCCCGCACCACATCTTCCAAGGCCGGGCCTTCAATAATCTCGGGCAGCTTATAAAGCGTGAGATTGATGCGGTGATCAGTAAGACGCCCTTGCGGGAAATTATAGGTGCGGATGCGTTCGGAGCGATCACCAGACCCAACCTGGTCTTTGCGCGTGGCCGACCTTTCGGAATCAATGCGCTCGCGCTCGCGCTCATAGAGCCTGGCCCGCAACAGCTTCATCGCTGCGTTCTTGTTTTTGAGCTGCGATTTTTCGGTCTGCTGGGCCACCGCAAGGCCAGTTGGAATATGGGTAATGCGCACTGCAGAGTCGGTTGTGTTGACGCTTTGCCCACCCGGACCTGACGAGCGATAAACATCAATGCGAAGATCCTTGTCTTCAATCTTGATGTCCACTTCCTCGGCCTCTGGCAAAACAGCAACCGTGGCAGCAGAGGTATGAATGCGCCCTTGGGTCTCGGTTGCTGGCACACGTTGCACGCGGTGAACACCGGACTCGAATTTCAGATGGGCATAAGCGCCCTGCCCAAAAATGTTGGCGATGATTTCCTTGAAGCCGCCATGCTCGCCATCAGATGACGAAATGACTTCAACCTTCCAGCCCTTCCAAACGGAATAGCGCTGATACATGCGAAACAGATCGCCAGCAAAAATTGCAGCCTCATCGCCCCCCGTACCTGCCCGCACTTCAAGAATGACGTTGCGCTCATCGGCCTGATCTTTGGGCAACAGAAGAATGCGCATCTCCTGTTCAAGCGTTTCAATTCTCTCATTGAGCACGGGCCGCTCGGCTTCAGCCATATGGGCCAATTCGCCGCCAGTGGCTGCCATTTCATCAAGCCCGTCGCGCTCAGCATACGCGGCCTTCAAAGCGGCTGCCCCTTTGGCCATGGGCGAAAGCTCGGCGTAGTCCTTGGAGTTTTTGACAAACGCTTCGCCCGTGGCACCGCTTGAAAGGGCGTGTTCCACGCCGGCGAAGCGCTCGATAATGCGGTCAAGTTTCTGTAAGGCGATGGCGGTCATTTCGGGCCGCCTTGTGCCTCAAACTTGGGGTCTTGTCACTATTTCTTGGCGCTCAACGCAGCGACATCAAGCTTCTCGCCGATCAGGATCTGGCCCGGAGGTCCAAGAACGCCAGCTTCCTTGCCATCGATCAGATAGGCAAGTCGCCCACCATCGCGCGAAAGGGCAACCAAGCCGGGACGGTTCGGCACCTTGTAAGTGTCGCCGGTATTGAGCATTTGCGTCATTACCACATTGCCTGACGTATCTTCAATGCGAAGCCAGACGGGAGCCTTGGCTTTGAGGACCACATGCGAATCTTCATTTTCAGCGCCAAACGAGCGGCCATCATTGGCCGTTGCAACCTGTTGAGGCGCCACGGGCTTCACTGACTTTTGCACAGCCTTGGGCGTTGGAATCTGCTGCTGAATGAAATTTCCAAGATCGTCGGAATTTCCTGCGGCAGCCGTGGCCGTGGGCTCCTCTGCAGGCAGCGGATCATCAGTCACCGTCACAGTCGCAGCATCCTGACCCGTCGAAGCGGTGGGCATGGGGTCACTCACTTGCGGCTGTGGCTGCACGTCCGCCACTTGCTCAGTGACTGCGGGAGCACCCGCATGTGGCGAGGCAAACATGTAAGTCGTACCCGCCACAACCAGGAAGGCCGCAAACAATGAAGCGACGATGCCACCCGGATAATTAGCGAGACGGATTTTTATGTCAGGAATGCGCGGCATCTTACCGAAGCTCAAAACTTTCGCACTCGATAAAACCGGTGGACTCGCGGGATGGAACATGCGTGGCGCCACGGGTGGCGGTGGCAGGAAAGACAAGAGATGGGCAATCAGAGGTTCGACGTCAAAACCCAGAAATTGTGCATATCCTGCAATCATTTCAGTAGCTTCAAGGCGAGGCGGCATATGCGTAAGATCGCCGAATTCAATGGTTTCGATATGGTAGGGATGAATGCCAGTCGCTTCAGCGGCATCTTCCAGTGTCAGCCCGCGCGCTTCACGTTCACGCTGCAGGAACCAACCCACTTCACCCGCTGGATCGGCATCGCCATCGGGCTTGGGGCGTTGCGCCTCGGGATAAATCTGTGGTTCTTCCCGGTGGGCAATGTGATCTGAAGGGTTCATTGACATGACAACTCTCTACGCAACTGTTCCGGCGCGACTACACTCGCCATCGTTCATGAACAGACAATGCAGAAAATTGGTGAACAGCGCCCTAACGCGAAAGATGAACCTTCAAATTTCGATTTTGTGACGGGTGGCAAATTCGGTGAGTTCCGCGCGAATGCTGTGCCGACCCGAATTCAACAAGGGTTGCATGAACTCCCACAGCTTCTGCTGGTCAAGCGAGCGGATCATGGCTTTGACCGGGCCAACACCCGATGGCACCATGCTCATCGACGTCATGCCAATGCCGACAAGACCCATGGCTTCCAAAGGTCTGCCGCCCAATTCGCCACACAGTGTCACCTTCTTGCCATGCGCTTTGCCGCGCTCAACGATTTGCCGCATGGCACCCAAGGCTGATGGCGAAAGCGGATCATAGCGGCCTTGTAGCTTTGTATTGCCGCGATCCGCTGCAAACAAAAACTGCACGAGATCGTTGGAGCCAATGGAGGCAAAATCCGCAATCGGCAGCAAATGATCAAGTTGCCAAAGCAGCGAGGGAATTTCGATCATCACGCCAAGCTGGAGCGATTTTGGCGGCACGTGTCCACGCTTTTTCAAGATCGCCAGTTCATCCAGCGTCACATCACGCGCCTTCTTGAATTCCTCAACGTCGGCAATCATCGGATACATGATCTTGAGATCCTGCCCCGTGGCCGCCATCAACATGGCACGCACCTGCAGCTTCAAAAGGGCCGGACGATCCAGCGCCATGCGAATAGAACGCCAGCCCAAGGCCGGGTTCTCCTCGCGCGGCTGGCGCAAATAGGGCAACACTTTGTCGGCACCAATATCAAGGGTGCGAAACACCACGGGCTTGCCCTGCGCCTGCGCAATGATACCTTCATAGTGCTTCACTTGGGCGGAAAGCCTCGGGAAACGCTGCGCCATCATGAAATGCAGCTCAGTACGGTAAAGCCCAACACCATCAGCGCCTGATTCATGCAAGTGCGGCATGTCGACGGTGAGACCAGCATTGATGTTGAGTGAAATCCGCTGGCCATCAAGCGTCACCGCAGGCTCATCGCGAAGTGCTGTAAACCGCGCTTGCTTGCGCGCATAAAAACGCACCTTCTCGGCATAGGACTTCTCAAGCTCCGCCGAAGGCCTGACAAAAACTTCGCCCGTGCCACCATCGACAATGATCGAGTTGCCAGGATCAACGAGATTGATAATGCCGGTTGCCTGGCCAATGGCCGGAATGCCCAAGGCCCGCGCCACAATCGCCACATGGCTGGTCTTGCCGCCCTCTTCGAGGATGACACCACGAATCTTGCTGCGGTCATAATCGAGAAGTTCGGCGGGGCCCATGTTGCGCGAGACCACGATAGAATTATCCGGCAGATCCGTGCGCGCTGATGTGGCAACCGCACCTGTCAAAAATCGCAGCAGGCGGTTTGAGAGATCATCAAGATCGTGCAGCCGCTCACGCAAGTAGGGGTCAGGCGTGCGTGACATGCGGGCGCGATTGTCATTCTGCACCCGTTCAACCGCGGCCTCTGCCGTCAGGCCAGAAACCACGGCCTCTTTCAACCGCCCCAGCCAACCCTTGTCATGGGCAAACATGCGGATGGTTTCGAGAACATCGGAATAATCCGTAGCTCGTAAAGCATCCGAACCGTCCAGCAACTGGTCAACCTGGCTGCGCAGCGCTTCCACCGCATCATCCAGCCTTTTAAGCTCGTCCGGAATATTCTCGGCGATCATGTTCTGGATAAGAACGCGCGGCTCATGGAGAACAACGTGACCGAGCGCTATGCCTTCAGCAAGTGACTCTGCCTCGATATGGTGGCTGCGCAGATGCGCCACATCAATGGCGGTGTCATCGGAAACTTCCTTGAGCTCGCCCGACGCCATGACCTCGGCCAAAACCATGGCCGTTGTCTGAAGCGCTTCTTCTTCCTCTTCTGTATAATGGCGCTGCGTGCGGTTTTGGACGACGAGAACACCAATCACCGAGCCGCCACGCATCACCGGAACGCCAAGGAAGCTGTGATAAATTTCTTCGCCGGTTTCAGGCAGGTATTTGAAAGCGGGATGGTCTTGGGCTTCGGTGAGGTTGAGGCCAATCGCCTCTTCACCGATCAACCCCACCAGGCCCTCGCCCACTTTGAGGCGCGACTTGTGAACGGCTTCGGGCTTCAAACCTTCGGTGGCAAAAAGCTCAAGCACATTGCCTGGCCGCATCATATAAATAGAGCACACCTCGGCCACCATGTTGGCCGCGATCAAGGTCGCTATTTTGTCGAGCCGCTTTTGCGCCGTCTCATTCTCCGCCATCACCTCGCGGAGTCTTCTGAGAAGGACACGCGGGCCGAGTGCGAGACTGGGCATGGGTGGTGTCCTTACCGATTACGGTGTTTTTGCCATAGGCGCATGAAGCTTGAGGATAGAGTCATCGCTTATGCCTTGTCCAGCCCGTATGCGGTGTGGAGGGCTCGAACGGCAAGTTCGGTATAGGCCTCGTCAATCAGCACGCTGACCTTGATTTCAGACGTCGTGATCGCTTGAATATTAATGCCCTTGTCGGCCAGCGACTTGAACATCCGGGCAGCAACGCCGGCATGGCTTCGCATGCCGATCCCAACCACCGAAACCTTGGCCACGTCAGCCGAATGGGCAATGTCCTGAAAGCCCAACTGGTCTTTCAGCTTTTCCAGAACCTCAATGGCCTTGCGCAAATCCTTGCGCGGCAATGTGAAGGTGATGTCAGCATAATTCCCGTCAGCCGAAATGTTTTGAACGATCATATCGACGCTGATGTCGGCTTCGGCCAAGGGTCCGAAAATGCCGGCCGAAACACCGGGCTTGTCTTTCACCTTGCGGAGCGAAACCTTGGCTTCGTCGCGCGAATAGGCAATTCCGCTGACAACATGCTGTTCCATGGATTTTTCCTCCTGGCAAACGATTGTTCCGGGGCCATTCCCATTGCTTGTGTTCTGGTTTGGCGAATCCGGGGCTTCAAAGCTTGAGCGCACTTGCAACGGCACCTTATAGACCATGGCGAGTTCCACGGACCTTGGCTGCAGAACCTTGGCACCCAAGGATGCTTGCTCCAGCATTTCCTCGTAGGAAATCCGGTCAAGCTTGTGGGCCGCTGTCACAATGCGTGGATCAGCCGTGTAAACGCCGTCCACATCCGTATAAATGTCGCAAGAGGCATCAAGCGCTGCAGCAACGGCAACCGCTGATGTATCGGAACCCCCACGACCAAGCGTTGTAACCCGTTCATCGGGGCCCAAACCCTGGAAACCGGTGATCACCGCAACTTGGCCCTGTTCCATGCGGCGTAAAATTTCAGCACCATTGATCGCTGTCATGCGCGCGGAACCATGAACGCCATCGGTCTCAATCGGAATCTGCCAGCCAGCCCAAGAGCGCGCCGGAATTCCCATTTCCTGAAGCACAATAGCCAGAAGACCGGCAGTGATTTGCTCACCCGTGGCAACAACCGCATCATACTCGCGCAGGTCATGCACGGGCGCTGCCTGTTTGCACCATTCCACCAGTTGGTTTGTGGCGCCAGACATGGCAGACACAACCACGGCCACATGGTGGCCCGCTTTCACTTCGCGCTCGACATGGCGGGCAACATTGCGGATGCGCTCAATATCGGCAACCGACGTCCCACCGAACTTCATGACCAAACGGCCCATCGGCCTCAATCCCTTAAAATTCAAAGCTCCACCCCGGCTTGAAACCAGCCCTTGACGCAAATTTACGTTTTGGAGGATTCCCCGGTGCGGCGCGGCGTACTCTTAGTGGACGCCCCCCATATATGCAATATAACGCTCATGAAATTTAGGGTCGTGCCACCATGACAATTGAGACATCTGCCAAAAGCCCCAGCATTGACGCAAGTGAAGTCGAAAAATTCTCTAAAATGGCGGCCGAATGGTGGAATCCCAAGGGAAAATTCGGGGTTTTGCACTTGTTCAACCCGGTCCGTCTGGAGTGGATCAAAGAGCAGGCCTGCGCCCGCTTTGGCCTTGATCCTTCGGTCGCCGAACCCTTCAAAGGTCTGAGGCTTCTGGACATCGGCTGCGGCGGCGGACTGCTGTGTGAGCCCATGGCAAAACTGGGGGCTACGGTGGTGGGCGTTGACCCTTCAGAAAAGAATATCAAGACCGCTTTGGTCCACGCCCAGGAAGGCGCTCTGGACATTGATTACCGGGTGGGTACGGCCGAGGACTTGGCGGCCGCAGGTGAAAAGTTCGACATAGTTCTCAACATGGAAGTGGTCGAGCATGTTTCGGGGCAAAGCGAATTCATCAAATCCTGCGGCTCAATGTTGAAACCCGGTGGCCTGATGTTTGTGGCCACGCTGAACCGCACCCTGAAATCATTCGGCCTTGCCATCATTGGTGCTGAATATGTGCTGCGCTGGTTGCCAAAGGGCACCCATCAATGGGAAAAATTCGTGAAGCCCGATGAGTTGGAGCTTTGGCTGAAAGACGCTGGCCTCACTCAAAAATCAGGCTCCGGTATCACCTATCATCCTTTGGCCAATGAATGGCGCAAGGCCAAGGATATGAGCGTCAACTATATGGTGGTGGCGCAATCCGCGAAAGTTTAGTTCCCGTCCTCGGGCAGAACCGGAACGGGATGAATCTCGATACCCTCTTCCACAAGTTCTTGCGCCTCGGCAGGGGTTGTCATGCCGTGAATGCCCCGCTTCGTCGTCTCATTATAATGAATTTTGCGCGCCTCTTCGGCAAAG
>JBDSTO010000009.1:0-10926 GCA_039928255.1 Aestuariivirga sp.
TTATGCGCAGGTTCCGAATACGGGAGCCATAGGTAGTGAAATATTCGAATTGCCACAATAGGTGCGTCAGCACGTCGATTGGTTGACGCAGTTTCCATTGCTATCCACCTCACGGGAAGCGTGGGGATGGCCTGCCTGATATTTTGTACCAGACGTAATAGGAGTGTTGAATTGGAAAGGAGAAATGCGATTGTTAGAAAAATTTCTTTAATTGGCATTTAGATGAGTGGTCTGAAATTCATTCCTAAAATCGGCTAAGAACATCAGAGATGTTGTCAATCCACTCTATTGCGCCAATGGAACCAATATGCACCATTTTATAAGAAAGGCATGGCAAACCCGCTTGGATGGCAGACGCAATTCCTGTTGCGCTGTCTTCGATAGCCAGAACTGCCGCTGGTTCAAGGTCAAGCAAGAGGCAGGCGTTGAGATAGGGTTCAGGCGATGGCTTTCCGTCTTGCACATCATCCAGACTAATTGTTGCCACCATCAGATCTGCAATGCCAAGCGCGTCCAGATTGGCGTCCACTATGCGACGTGAAGAGTTGGACACACACACTTGCGGGATGCTTCGCGCCTTCAGCACGCGAATGGTCTCTACCGCACCTGATTCTGCCACAAGCTCATGGCGATGCGCCACATAATGATCGTTGATCGCCTCCAGCCATTCCGCTTCTTTCAGTGTGTTCGGCATACGGTGGCGGAGTTGGCTCCAGACATCTTTCATGTGTACGCCCTGAAATGCCTGGTCGGGCAAGTTCGAAAGGTCAACGCCAAAATTCTTGCTTGCTATCAGGAGGGACCGGTGATGCAGCGGCTCACTATCAACCAATGTCCCATCCACATCCCACGCCACAGCGCGAAGTTTAACACGAGTCATTGTGAAATATGTTCCAACCGGCGGTAAAGTTCACGGAAATGCTTGTAGCCATTTTGATAGATCGCATGATTAACTGGATCAGGTTGCAACTTGGGCGCAAGCTCGACAAATCGCTGAACACCTCGCCAGTCATCGGTCAGTCCCACGCCAACGGCAGCTGTCCAAGCTGCACCAAGGCAGGAACCGGGATGGCCTTTCAATGGCTGTACCGGTGCGCCTAACACGTCGGCTACAATCTGCATCCACACTTGACTGTTTGATCCACCATCAGAAACTGTAAAGTTCTGTGGATCGTGCCCCATATCCTTGAGCACTTCGACATGATGAACAATCGCATAAGCATAAGATTCCAACATGGCGCGCCACAAATGGCCAAGCCCATGCGAAAGCGTCAGCCCTTCGAAAACGCCGCGCGCGCTTGAATCATGGATGGGGGTTTTTTCACCCAAAAAATAGGGAAGTATAGTAAGCCCGTCTGATCCTGCGGCACAGGTCTTTGCCATCTCGTCGAGATGCTGGTGCAAGCTCAGGCCGGCAAGCTTGGCCCTTTCAGCTTCACCGCCAGCAAAGGTTTTTACAAACCAGTTCAAGCCAGAACCACCGGTGGACATGCATCCATTGGGCATAAAAAGTTCGGGCACCAGATGATAGTCGAGAAACATGCGAGGATCGGGGACTACTTTGCTGGCCGCCGTCAGGATATCAACTGAGCCACCGAACTTGAGCAATACATCGCCTGCTTTGGTGATGCCTGCACCTAATGCAGATGCAATATGATCAGCGGCGCCGCCCACAACCAGAGTGTTTATTGCAAGACCGGTTGCTGCTGCGGCTTCAGCCGTGATGTGGCCCAGTATGGCGGTGGAGAGTGACTTGGGTGGAACGACCGTGCGCGGTACATGGGCAAACGCCACCAAATCATCGGCAATTTCATGCGAAGCGAGATCGACAAATCCGGCTTCAAGCGCCCAATTCTGTTCAACGGCTTTCACGCCCGTCAGACGCCAATTCACATAGTCATATGAACCAAACACGGTTACGATTCTGGCGTGGATGTCTGGCTCATGTTCCTCAAGCCAACGCAGCTTTGCCCCGACAAGCTGTTGGTTGATGCCGTTTCCGGCCCGCGCGACGAAAACCTTCTCGTCACATTCGCTCTTCATGTCTTCAACCTGCTTACCACAGCGGCCATCGCTTTGCTGGATTGATGGACGCAAGACCTTGTTGTGCTCGTCGAGCAACACAACCGCTGGCAACATTCCAGTGACACCAATTGCTGCAATTTCGCTGGCCTTCACGCCTGGAAGCGCCAGCAGCTTTTGTAAAATCGTGCAGGAATTTGACCACCACTGCTCAGGATCTTCCTCGGCCCATCCGGGATGAGGGGTGTTCAATGTCACAGGCATTGATACCAAGCCCACAATCCGGGCCGGCATCTCGATGAGCATCCCGATTGTCGATGTGGTTCCGATATCAAGGCCAATCACGTAAGCCATGATTGCTACCTCAAGCTTTCGACATGGTCCATAAAGCGTTTGACGCGCGCTGCATCAACGGCATTCCAGGTAATGCCATCCACCTTGAAGTGCGTTCCGATAATGACGCCACTCGCATATTTCAGCGTGTCTTTCACATTGTCGATGTTGACGCCGGTATTGGCGAAGATAGGCACATCTTTTACCGTTTCGGCCACCTTGCGCAGTTGAGAATGATCGGCAGGCTCGCCAGTTACCGGTCCTGATACCAGAATGGCATCGGCCAGAGATGAGAAAACAGCACTTCGTGCGCGCAGTTCAATGGGACGTGAATCAAGAGAATGGGCAAATTCTGCGTTGATGTTGAAAAGCAATTTCATATCGTTACGGCCAAGATTGTTGCGCAGACGCACCGCATTTGCGCAGTCAGGTTCCCAAATTCCCATATCTGACGCAAAGACGCCGGTGAAAATCTCGCGTACGAAACTGGCTCCTGTTGCAGCACCCAGCGCCACGCTGGCTACGGGGTCCCAAAGATAGTTCACACCAAATGGCACTTTGAGTTGCGGCTTCAAGGCTTGCACCACCGCAGTCATGGCCGCCAGACTTTCAGGCGATGCCTTGAAGACGTAAGGGCGGTCATTTTCATTGCCGAACATGATGGCATCAACACCGCCCGCCTGAAGCTTTTCGATATCGCGGGCCGCATCATCAATCAATTTTGTAACGCCCGTGCGCGTGTCATAAAGAGGCGAGCCTGGCAGGGCGCCAATATGTGCCATGGCGATTACAACCTTCTTTTTTGCCCCGAAGAAATCAAAAACCATCATCAAACTCCATTCAACATAAAAAGGAAAATCAATCTGCCGCAATCTCAACCTTAACCCCGGCATCGGCCAATGCGGTCGCAATGCCTGGAGGTGGAGGAGCATCTGTAATCAGAACATTACATTCCTGCAGCGCCGCAATCCGCACCAGCGACATGCGCTGGAATTTGGAAGAATCGCACAGCGCAATGCGCAAGCCCGAACGACGCAAGAAGACGCGCTTCATCTCGGCGTCTTCGAAGGAGTAATCATAGAAACCACCGGATGTCACACCAGATGCGCCGATGAATGCCACGTCATACCAAAGCGTTTGAAATTGTTCGACGGCCACACTTCCGCCGATCGACATTTCATCCCTTCGCATTTGCCCACCGGGAAGATAAACTTCCACAGGATCAGAGCCGAGCTCGGCAGCAATCCTCACACTGTTGGTGAAGATTTTGACATGGGCTTCGTTGCGCAGGCGTTGCGCCAAAAGAAATGTTGTCGTGCCAACATCAAGCGCAATCGTCCGGCAGCCGCGCGCCAGATTTGCTGCAGCAATGACGATCCGTTCCTTGGCATCGCGTTGACGCTGAAGGCGGGCTTCAAAGCGGGGTTCATCGCGATCAATGGCTGCGGGTTTATTGCGCTCTGCATCAACGGCACCGCCGTGAATGCGCACCAAACGGCCAATGGCTTCCAGATCCATCAAGTCGCGGCGGATAGTCATTTCTGAAACGCCGAGTTCCTCGGCAATCGAACCCACCTGAACCACGCCTGTGTTGGCGAGAGCATTCAAGATATGAGCCTGTCTAATCTGCGGCAAAACCCGGCGCCGACTTTGTCCTGCGTCTTCACCAACAATTCCAGTCTCAGCACTCTGCGCAGCCACGACCATGAAAATGGCACTCTCGTTCGTTATCCCGTGATTTGATAACTAGCACATAAATGAACAAAATCAAACAGAAAATAGCTTGAAATGGGAGAATTTGATGATATAAGCTGTTCGTATTAAAATTTTTGGCGCAAGGAGTAACAGGCATGACACAGACCCCCACCTATCCCGACCTCGCTGGAAAACGGGCCATTGTGACAGGTGCGGCATCGGGCATTGGCAAGGCCATTGCGACGGCATTGGCACAGCAAAATGTGCGTGTTGCGGTGGGTGATATCAACAGTGAACTTGCAGCTAAAACCGCCAAGGAAATCGGATATGGGGCCGTTTCCGTCGACATCGACGTGACACAGCGGCACGCGGTTGAGACCGCTTTTGAGGATGCGCTGAAGCAATTGGGCGGATTCGATATTCTGATTGCCAATGCCGGTGTTTCCACCATGCAGCGCGCGGTTGATCTGACTGATGCCGAATGGGATTTCAATTTCAATGTTAACACACGTGGCATTTTCCTGACCAATCAGCTCGCGGCACGGTATTTTTTGGCGCAAGGCCAGGGCAATATTGTCAATACGGCGTCATTGGCCGGCAAAGTCGGTGCGCCGTTACTCGCCCATTATTCGGCCAGCAAATTTGCAGTCCTGGGGTGGACGCAAGCTCTTGCGCGCGAGCTTGCGCCCAATGGAATTCGCGTCAATGCCGTATGCCCTGGATTTGTGAAAACCAGCATGCAGACGCGCGAAGTTCAGTGGGAGGCCGAGCTTCGTGGCGTGACCCCTGAGCGGGTCATTGCAGATTATATCGCCCAAACGCCTTTGGGGCGTTTGGAGACACCTGAAGATGTGGCTGGCGTTGTCGTCTTTTTGTGTTCGGATGGCGCACGTTTCATGACCGGGCAGGGTGTCAACGTCACGGGTGGTGTCTATACGACGTGATTGTAGTGATCATTTATGTGAATTATTGTTTGTTTTGAAAACGGAAAGTTGAATCAGACTAATGGCGTCCATCGAACTCACCCAGGTCAGTAAAGTTTATGCCAACGGCATCGCCGCCGTACGCGACATTGACCTGAAGATCGAAGACGGAGAGTTCGTTATTTTCCTGGGCCCTTCGGGATGTGGCAAGTCCACCCTGTTGCGGGCCATTGCGGGGCTCGAGGGAATTACCTCTGGCGACATCCGAATTGGCGGCGAGATTGTAAACAGCATGGCTCCGCGTGACCGCAATATCGCCGTGGTCTTCCAAAGCTATGCACTTTATCCCCATATGAGTGTGCGCCAGAATATGGCGTTTGGTATTAAGATGCGCGGTGCCAGCTCTGCTGAAATTCAAAGCAAGGTCGGAGACGCTGCAAATTTTCTGGGCTTGACGGCTTTGCTTGATCGCAAACCCGCAGCCCTTTCCGGTGGCCAGCGCCAGCGCGTAGCGTTGGGCCGTGCGATTGTGCGCGATCCGCAAGCTTTTCTGCTAGATGAGCCGCTCTCCAATCTCGATGCACAACTGCGCGCCGAAACCCGTCTGGAGCTGATCAAGCTGCATCGTCGCCTCGGGCGCACCATCGTCTATGTGACGCATGACCAGGTTGAGGCCATGACGATGGGCAACCGCATTTGCATCATGCGTGATGGCCGCTTGGTTCAGGCTGGCGCACCGCTTGATGTCTATGCCAATCCGGCTGACACTTTTGTGGCGCGCTTTCTGGCAAGCCCGCCAATGAATCTCATGGACGCTGAGCTTCAGGCCGGAAAGGACGGCAATCTGGTCGTGCACAGTTGTGGCGAGCACTTCCCCGTGCCCCCGCAATATTTCAAGGCTTATGAGAGTTACATTGGCAAGCCGGTGATTTTCGGCATTCGCAGCGAAGACTTCTATGAAAAGAAGCTTGGGGCCCATTGTCATCCGATTGATGTCAAATGTGTCACTGTCGAAGCCTTAGGGGCAGAAAACATCCTCATTGCCCAACTTGGCCGCACACCACCTAAGGAAATATCGGCGCGGCTGTCGCGCCATTTTCACAGCAAGGTTGGCGAGCAAGCCAGAATTTATGCCGACACGCGGCCCATGCATCTTTTCGATGTTGAAACGCAAAAGGTTGTTCCACGGCCAGCGGTTCTTGCAACGGGCAAATGACCATGACGATGAGGCCGAATAGCACGCGCAACAAAATCAGCCTTCATCTGGGTTTAATGTTAGTTTCGGCCTTGATCCTGCTTCCGCCTCTCTGGGTGTTGCGGACCAGCCTTGTGCCCGAAAGCCTGGCCTATAGCACCGAGCTGATGCCCAGCATTAGCCTGGAAAATTACATTAGCCTGTTCACTGAAAAGCACTTCGGCACTTTCTATCTCAATAGTTTGATCGTAGCTTCTGCTTCAGTAATTTTGGCTATGCCCTTTGCTGCGGCCACCGGCTATGCCTTTGCGAGGTTTCAAACGGGCGGCAAACTGGGCCGCTTTCTGGTTTTGGCCACGCAAATGTTGCCGCCCGTTGCACTTGTCCTTCCCGCCTTTGCGATTCTTCGAAGCCTTGAACTCACAAATTCCCTTGCAGGTTTGACGCTGGTCTATGCTGCACTCAACCTGCCTTTTCTGGCCTGGATATTGATGGGCTTTTTTGAAGGCATTCCCGTTGATCTGGAATGGGCGGCGATGACGGATGGCACGACCGCCTGGGGCGCTTTCTGGCGCGTTGTCTTGCCTGTGTCGTTGCCCGGCATCGCTGCAGCAAGCGTCTTGGGCTTTATTTTATCATGGAATGAGTTCCTGTTTGCCCTTGTGCTCACCGGCCCTCGAACATCCACCATCCCCGTGGCACTTGCCGCATTGCAGACTTCAAACGGGGTGCAAATTGGAAAAGTATCTGCAGGCGTCATCCTCGCCATTGTTCCACTCGTGATCGCGTCACGTTTTGTCCAGCGTTTCATTATCAAAGGTCTCACTTTCGGGAGTGTCAAATGACCTCCCGATTGAGAAAGCCGCATGCGTGCGGCACGTTGCAAAAGGTAAATCTGCTCACTCTAAATTGGAGAATAACATGAAACGCCAAAAATCGCTTCTTGCTGCCGTCTGCCTCGGATCCATGGCTGCTGCCGTCGGCACAGCCCATGCCGCAGACATCACTCTTCACGCCCTGATGGAAGATGTGCCCGAGACCCACATCATTGAAGCAATGCTGCCGGATTTCGAAAAACAAACCGGCATCCATGTTGAATTTGAAAAGGCCAACTATGGTGACATGCATGACAAGCTTGTGGCCCAGTTGACCGCGCCAGAAAGTTTCTACAACCTTTTGGAAGTCGATTTCCTGTGGGCGGGTGAGTTCCCCAAGGCGGGCTGGCTGGCCGACCTGAAGCCCATGATCGAAAAATCGAAATATGATACATCGGGCTTTATTCCCTCGACGTTCACCTTGCTTGGCGGCACGCCCACCGACACCAAATTGATCCCCATGTATAATTACTCCATGGGCCTGATTTATCGCACCGACCTCCTGTCTGACCCAAAGCTCAAGGAAAGCTACAAGGCAGCTTTTAATGCTGAACTTGCACCGCCCAAGACCTTGGAAGAATATGTGCAGATATCGAAATTCATGAAGGCCAATGCCAAGGTTGCTGGCGCTGCCATGCAAGGCCAACGTGGTGATCCAAACAGCATGGAATTCTCGAACTATCTTTTCTCTGAAGGCGGCAGCTATCTTGATGCCGCTGGAAAAGTGGTACTTGACGGACCAAAGGGCGTGAAAGCCCTCAGCCTCTATGTCGACAACCTCCAGAATGGCGCTCAACAGGGCGCGTTGTCGGCCACTCTGGACGACACCATGCGTTTGATGTGCAGCGGCGATGCCTTCAGCATGGTCACCTATTGGTGGATGTTGCCGCAGATCGACAATGCTGAAAAATGCCCGAAGGCCGCTGGCAAAGTTGCATTGTCTACGATGCCCGGTGGCAGCGGTGAATCGGGTGGTTGGGGCTGGGGCATTCCCAAGAACACAACCCCTGAAACCCAAGCTGCGGCCTGGACATTTATCCAGTGGGTGCAGAGCAAGGATGTATCCGTCAAGCGCGCGCTTGAGGGCCATGCACCTGTCAGCACAGATGTTTATGCCAATGCTGATGTTCTCAAGAAATATCCTTACTACGGCGCTGCCATGGACATCGTGAAGGGCGGTCAATCGTTCCCGATCTTCACATATTCCGCGCAGTATGAAGACGTTCTGGGCGAGCAGCTTTCGCTTGCAGGCGGTGGTCAGGCCAAGCCCGACGTTGCAATCAAGGCGGCTGCGGCTGGTCTTGAAGGCTTGATGAAGAAGTGATGGAGGCAGCAGCGCTGTGAGAACACTGGCGTCAAACTTCAGCCGCGAGTGGAAGACCGGATGGGCATTTGCCCTGCCGGGCTTCTCCGCTCTGGCTATAGTCATGGGGTTTCCACTGGTCTACGCGGCGCTGCTGGCCTTTTCGTCACAAACTTTGCTGCATCCTGATCTTGCTCCATTCAAGGGGCTGGAAAATTTTACGGCGGTGTTGAGTGATCCGCGCTTCTGGTCTGCAACGCGGCTCACCGTGATCTATTCAGTGACAACTGTGTCCGCCGAATTTGCCATCGGCCTTGGCATTGCTCTCATGCTCAACAAAACTGTGCGCAGCAAGCCCTACTACTTTGCCATCCTTACTATTCCGATGGCGATGTCGCCTGTAAGCGTGGCGCTGATCTGGCGCATGTTGCTGCAGCCCAATCTTGGAATTGTTAATCACCTCTTGGAAACCGTAGGGCTTGACCGGGTTGATTGGCTGGGTGCGCCTGCCTTGGCCTTGTGGACCATGGCGAGCATTGACGTCTGGCAACAGGTGTCGTTTGTCGTGTTGATCCTTGCGGCGGGCCTGGCTTCATTGCCGCGAGATCCCTACGAAGCTGCAGACGTTGATGGGGCAACAGGGTTGCAACAATTCTGGTACATCACTTTGCCGATGCTCCGCCCGGTTGCCATGATCACCGTTGTCATCCAGTTGATCAATGAATTTCGCACCTATGACTTACCCTATGTGCTTACAAAAGGTGGGCCTGGCAATTCGACAGAAGTTTTGAGTTTCTTCGCGTATCGGCGCGCATTTCTGGGGCTGTCACTCAACGAGGGATCTGCCGCAGCCTTTGTGTTGCTGATTATAGTATTGGCTATGACGGTTGTATTTTTCTCGATGTTGGAGCGCAGACGTTAGACCTTGGCCTGATTTCTCGCAAGCAACCAACGCCTAAAGTCGGCATTATAACAACGGTTGAAGCGAAGATCGTTTCTTTAAATTTTTGCCAATCTCCAAAAGTCGTGAAGGTGGTCTATTGAGAAAGTATCGGGGTTCGAATTGCAAGATCATCTTTCATATATTGCACAAACGGCATTCGACTAGGAATTGCGATTTCACTATTCAAAATGTTACGGGCACTGCAGAATTCACGAGATCAGCGCATGTGATTGTCTACCAAATATTTCTCCAGTTCGGCCCATCTGAAACACTAAAAACGCCGCTTCTCGCCATCGGGCGCTTCTATAATTCTATCATTGTCGCCGTTGCTGCCAACAATGAGCAGGTTCTTTGCACGGCAATTGCGCACCAGCGCCTTTCGAGAGGCGTGTGAGCCCATCAATTCTGCTAACTTCTCGTTGGTCACGAACAGAATCTTTTCGCCTTGGGTTTTACGACGTGAGCCCAATGAGTCAGAGTTGTAATCTTCCGAAGGGTCGCCCCTGGTCACTATGGGCAACGGCCGTGATCCCGAACGGAGTGCAGAAGTTTGCTCAGCAGAAGCTGGCTATTCAAAATATCAGCATTGGCCTGCTCGAGTGCGCCCCTGCATATCCAGGGACATGGTTGAGGCCGCATCCTCCGTCGTCGGGTCTGACGGCGGCCGTTCGTTCCCATGGGTGTATTGATTAATTCCTGGCGCAATTTTTGCCATTCGACAAACTGACTTAGGCAGTCCACTTGATCGTCATGAGACCCATTGGGGAATGCCATGCAGTCGCGCTTGAGATTTTGCAGCCAGACTGCCTCGGCTGGGATCAGGAATTTCCCTGTCTCCAGTTCGGCTGTCGCAGCCTCAAGTCGCAATGATTTGTCGAGCCTGGGAACAACCGCCCTCACCACCGCCCTCAACTCATGCAACACTCTCAAGTCACTGATGAGCGCGTGTCCGTTTGCAGTCTTCTCGACAAGGATGATGTCGGGCTTCCAATGGCCTTGCAACTCTAGCGCGCGACTTTTCAACTCTCCATAGCGCCACTGGCCGCGAGCGAGATCAATAAGATACCATTTCCCATCTCGCCAGCCCCATGTCATGCAAACCGAAAAGCTACTCGTCGGCAAATCGGATTGGCCAGTGTCCCAGCTCTGGATAACGTAATGGAACATTGAGCGCAGCGGCTCAAAACTGTAGCTCCCGAACCATTCCCATCGCACACGATTTCCACCTGGAGGCGTTGGATTCTGAAGGTAATGAGCAGCGAAAGCTGCGTTGCCTATTTCTCGTCGCAGTTTTTCGAGAACGCCCTCCGGCTGCCTTTGAGGAAAGAGAAGGTCACCAATTCGACGTCGGTGAGTTTTTCTCCCGTAAAGCTGGATATCTTCGGCGCATTGAGCAATGCTGGGAAGACTGAGTACTTCGAAATTCCCTTTTTCCTTCAGATATCCCACGAGATCGTTTTCACCGAGTCGTTGCTGGATTACAATAATCTTGCCTGTGATCTGGTTGTTGAGACGAGACACCAAACTCGTATCGTAAAATTCCTGAACATTGCGAATTTCTGCTTCGGAATTTGCGTCAGCGGTCTTCATGAGATCATCGACAATGATTAAGTCGGCGCCGAAGCCGGTTATCTCGC
>JBDSTO010000010.1:0-3503 GCA_039928255.1 Aestuariivirga sp.
ACTTTATTATGTGGGCGACACGACAAATTCCGATCGTTCGAAATTTTATGGCGATGTGAGCAACAAGATCACAGAAATTTCGACACAACTTTTATTCTTTGAACTTGAACTCAACCAGATCGAAGAGCAAAGCTTGAAAGGCTTGATGGCGGACAAGGCCCTCGCGCATTATAAGCCGTGGATTGACAATCTGCGGTTTGAAAAACCCTATCAGCTTGATGCCAAGACTGAGCAGTTGTTCCTTGAAAAATCGCAGACCGGTTATGGCGCGTTCAATCGCCTGTTTGATGAAACGATGGCGGGACTCAAATTCAATGTTGATGGCGAAGAACTGGCGCTCGAGTCCACGCTCAACCTGATGCAGAACCCTGATGAGAAGAAACGCAAGGCCGGTGCGGAAGCCATTGCGAAAACACTTGGCGCCAATATCAAACTGTTTTCCCTCATCACCAACACGCTGGCCAAGGACAAGGAAATTTCTGACAAGTGGCGTGGGTTTAAAGACATTGCCGCCGCGCGGCATTTGTCGAATCGCGTCGAGCCCGAAGTGGTGGATGCCCTGGTGGCGGCGGCGCGCGCGGCTTACCCCAAGCTTTCGCATCGCTATTACAAGATGAAAGCGAAGTGGCTGGGCAAGGACAAGTTGATGCATTGGGACCGCAATGCGCCGCTTCCCGCCGAAGATAATCGCGAAGTTCCGTGGGGCGAGGCCAAGGATTTGGTGCTCAAAGCCTATGGCAATTTTTCGCCTGAGATGGCCTCCATCGCCAAAGTTTTTTTCGACAAGAACTGGATTGATGCGCCCGTGCGGCCGGGCAAGGCGCCTGGGGCATTTGCTCACCCAACGGTGCCCTCGGCCCATCCTTATGTGTTGCTGAATTATCTTGGCAAAACGCGCGATGTGATGACGCTCGCCCATGAGTTGGGCCATGGCGTGCATCAGGTGCTGGCCGCCAAGCAGGGCGCCTTGATGGCGTCGACGCCGTTGACGCTGGCTGAAACCGCATCAGTGTTTGGAGAAATGCTGACCTTCCAGGAGCTGCTCCGGGAGACCAAAGACAAAGCGAAGCGCAAGATATTGCTCGCGTCCAAGACCGAAGACATGATCAACACGGTTGTGCGCCAGATCGCTTTCTATACGTTTGAACGCAAGGTTCATGCGGCACGGCGCGAAGGTGAATTGACGCCAGACCAGATCAATCAGTTCTGGATGGAGGTGCAGCTTGAAAGCCTTGGTGACGCGATTGAATTTGGCCCCGGCTATGAAACCTTCTGGGCCTATATTCCGCATTTCATCCATTCGCCGTTTTATGTTTATGCCTATGCCTTTGGCGATTGCCTGGTAAATTCTCTCTATGCGCGCTACCGCGAAAGCGAGACCGGATTCCAGGAGAAGTATTTCGACATGCTGAAAGCGGGCGGAACCAAGCATCATTCAGAATTGCTGAAACCATTTGGCCTTGATGCCACAGATCCGCAATTTTGGCAGAAGGGCTTAAGTGTCATTTCAGGCATGATCGATGAGCTTGAAACGCTTTAACAGCACTCCCATCTTGGAGTAATGTTTGATGATCACAGTGTTTTGCAATCCGATGCGGTGCCCGCCGAAGCGGAGATTTTCGATGCGTATTCCAATGCGGTAATGGCCGCCGTTGAGCGGGCGGGGCCAGCGGTTGTGCATGTCGGCATTGCCAAGCAGGGGAAACCCGCTGGCATGGGCTCTGGCCTTATCATCTCGTCAGATGGATTGGTGATGACCAACAGCCATGTTGTGTCAGGGGCCAGCGAAATTGCTGTCACCACGGCCGAGGGCCACCGCGTGCGCGGGCGGGTTCTCGGTGATGATCCGCACACGGACATTGCAATTTTGCGTGCCGATGAAAGCCTTGAGCCGCCACCGCTTGAATTTTTTGACTCGCGCAAATTGCGGCGGGGGCAACTGGCCATTGCCTTGGGCAACCCGCTTGGGTTTGAACAGACGGTGACCACAGGAATCGTAAGCGCGCTCGGGCGAACCCTCAGGGCAGAAACCGGACGGATGATTGATGATGTGGTGCAGACCGATGCTGCATTGAATCCCGGCAATTCGGGTGGCCCCTTGGTTGATTCCAAAGGCCGCGTCATTGGCATCAATACGGCGGTCATTCGCGGCGCGCAGGGTATTTGCTTTTCAGTTGCAGCCAATACGGCGATGGACGTTCTCACCCAGGTATTGCGCTATGGCAAAGTGCGCCGCGCGAGCCTTGGGGTTGAGGGGGCGACCACGGAAATTCCCCGCCACATTGCGCGCTTTGCAGAGCTTGACCAGAAGTCCGGTGTGCGCGTCATGGCGGTGATGCCGAAGGGACCTGCGGCCACGGCTGGTGTTCAATCGGGGGACCTGATTATCGCCATCGATGACATTGGTGTTCACGGGGTTGACGAATTGCTGAAGCTGCTCAACCATGAACGCTGCAAGACGGACGTCAAGGTGACGCTGCTCCGGCGTGGTGAGCGCCGCGATCGGTGGATCTTCACCGAGGAGCGCCGCTAACCAGGGGATAAATTTGACGCTCATCTATCGCCGTCCCGAACTTCATGAGGCAGAGGCTCTGGCGGCGCTTCACGTGCAGTGCTGGCTGGAAGCTTATTCTGAGATTTTGCCGAAAGACCTGTTAGCTACATTTTCGCCGCAGAAGCGCTTGCCTCTCTGGCAAAAGGTCATTCCTGATGAGACGCGATTTGTTCTGGCAGCCTTCGATGGAGTACGCCCCGTGGGCTTCGTCATTTCGGGCCCGAGTGCTGAGAATTATATCGAAGATCAAGATGGAAATCTCGACACCATCTATATTTCTGCTTCGCATTATCGCCGTGGCATCGGGCGTGAACTGCTGGCGCGTGCGGCGGAAAATTGGCTCAAGCGCGGCGGCACGACCATGACTGTGGGCGTTCTTGCGCAGAACATCCGTGCACGGAGCTTCTATGAATCACAAGGCGCGAGACTGGCCAAGCTCACCACATATAATTGGGATGGGCATGACTTGCCCGACGCCATTTATGTGTTTGAAGATTTAAAGCGGCTCATTCCATAAACCAGCCATGGCTGACGACGAGCGATTGCCCAGTCAAGGCATTTGTAGGGAAGGCTGCAAAGGTGAAGGCAATTTCAGCCACGTCTTCGAGTGTAGTGAATTCGCCATCGACAGTATCACCCAGCATGATTTTCTTCACCACGTCGGCTTCTGAAATGCCGAGCGTTTTTGCCTGCTCTGGAATTTGCTTTTCAACCAGTGGCGTTTTCACAAAACCCGGGCAGATGACGTTGGAGCGAACGCCGCGCGCCGCACCTTCCTTGGCAATCACCTTGTTCAAACCGAGAAGTCCGTGCTTGGCCGTCACGTAAGCCGACTTCAATGGCGAGGCCAATTTGGAATGGACCGAGCCCATGAAAATGATCGAGCCTGAGCCCTTGGCATACATGTGCGGCAGCACGGCTTTGGAGGTGAGGAACGCGCCATCGAGAT
>JBDSTO010000011.1:0-7286 GCA_039928255.1 Aestuariivirga sp.
CTTCAACAAGCTCAAGCATTACCGCGCTGTTGCAACCCGATATGCAAAGCGAAAACGCAACTACATGGCCTTCGTAACACTCGTATCCGTCATGCTTTGGATCAAATGATTGTCAACAGCACCTAGTCCAGCGAAGTCTAGATTTAACAATTTTTTTCATATAGTTGCTTCCACGTAAGTCTTCGGACGTCCGATTAAGATTGCTTGCAGCCAGCCCCCTCAGGTAGGATTGCAGGTAGGATTAGCCAAAATACCGATCGAGACCGCCATCACCCATGCCGAAACTCACAGTTAAGCAGATCGAAGCCCTCAAAGAGCCGGGTCGCTACAGTGACGGCCAAAATCTGTATCTGAAAATCACGCCATCCGGGACCAAGAACTGGGTTCTGTTTTACCGCTTCGGAACCAAGCGACGTGAGATGGGGATCGGAAGTCTCAGTCAGGTTAAACAAGCCGCGTGTTACTAGAGCTCTATGATGGTCAATATTCTACAACGTATCGTTCAGTTTACTGTCCTGAGTTCGTCAAGTTTGTCAGCCCACCATTGAGCCATTTTGATGCGCTCCGACATGGCATCGCCACGAGCGTACGCCTTACGGATTGCGTCTTTTTCGATGTGGGCGAGGCTATATTCCACCGCGTCGATAGAGAACTGATTTGACTCATTGAGCATCGTTGAGGCCGAAGCTCTGAAGCCATGTGAAGTTTGCTGATCAGCAGGTACACCCATGCGTCTCAAGGCAACGTTCATAGTATTTTCGGACATCGGAACGGCTGCACGGCCAACAGAGGGAAACACCAATCCGTGCGGACCAGTGATTTCATAGAGCTCATTCAGGATTTTAATTGCCTGCCATGGCAGGGGCTTGGAATGTTCTTTTCGCATTTTCATTCTAACCGCAGGTATCGTCCATATCCCCTTCGCCAGATCAAACTCACGCCACTCAGCCTGACGAAGTTCACCGGGCCTTGGGTAGAGGATGGCCATGAGTTTAAGCGCGCTACCAGTCAGAAAGTTACGATCGCAATATGCGTCTATTTTCCGCAACAGCTCGCCAAAATTTCGCGGATCGGTGATGGCTGCAAAGTGCTTGACCTTGGGGGCGTTGTCGCTGTCGCCTTTGATAGCCGCAACCGGGTCAAGCTCGCAAATCTGGTTTTGGATAGCAAAGCGAAAAACCTCACCCAGAACTGTCCGCATACGTCGGGCCGTTTCGAAATTTCCTGCTTCGCGTTCGTTTTCCAGACATTTCATGATTTCGTGGGTCTTTATCGTGGAGACTGGCCGGTTACCCAGACTGGCATTCACCTTCCGCAGAATCCACTCCATCTTGGCTATGGTGACCGGTGCCCGCTTCCCGCTGGCTTGCTTTCTCGAAACCAGCTTGGCCGCCACCGATGCAAAGGTATTTTCACTGTTCAGCATCGCTTGCGCTTTTTTCGTGCGCTTGTGGTCCAATGGGTCGGTACCCGCCTGAGCGAGCTCCCGTGCCGCCTTGGACAACTCTCGAGCCTGTTTAAGGCTGATCTGGGGATAGGTGCCGATTGAGTAGTTCTTACGCTTCCCGCCAATGCGGTAGTCGGCTCTCCAATACTTGCCGCCATTGGGCAAAATCCAAAGTTGAAGGCCCTGACCATCAAATAGTTTTACAACTTTAGTGGAATGGGCTTGGGCGGCTTTAATCTGTGTGTCGTTGAGGTTTTTTACTTGCTTTGGCATGTCTCACATCGATCTTTTGGAGGTATAGGAAATTCGATGGTACGATATACCGCCAAAAAGACCACCAAAACATTGGGCTGTCGGCAAACCTATATGGACACCTATGCACCAGAAACCCAGTAAAACTGCAGTTTTCTGAAGAGTTCTAGATGTTGGTGGACGTCGGTGTGATGGGTTATGGTGCCGCTTAGGTGACTCGAACACCTGACCCCCGCATTACGAATGCGGTGCTCTACCAACTGAGCTAAAGCGGCAATTATTGAACCGGCGCTGGATAACCTGTTTTGAGGCCCTAATCAATACCGGGATCATCGGGCAGGCGCAAAGGCTCTGCCGTCATGGGTTTGTCGGGACGGGGAAGTTCACTCCCTGAGGTTTCGGCATCATCCCGGAACGTGATGGCCGAGCCGTCGGGTTGTTCAAAGGGTGGCTTCCATTCACACGATACAATATCGCCAGTGATCGGCGAAACCGGGAACCAGTGGGGCGAGGCCACGCCATCGGCCACCCAAACAGGATCACGAGGACCATGAATTGCCCGCGCCAACCATTCGCGGCTGCGGCCCTTGTCGCCCGTTGCATCTTCAATCTGGGCCATCAGAGCACAGATGCGTTGCTGGGGTCTGCTGTCGGTGAAAGGTTGAAGAAGGCCGCGCGCCACGTCAAGTCGCTTGGCTTCAAATGCGGCCTGCGCCAAGGCATAGGCAGCTTCAATGTTGTGGGGGGATTTTCCCGCAAGATCGCGAATGCGCTCAAATTTTTCTTCTGGGGTATCGCTGGCAAACGCCCGTGCCAGCATCAAGGCAAGTTCGGGATGGGGATTTGCAGCCCACGTGGTGCGGATGATTTTGACCCCCTTCTTTGGATGCCCGGCAGCGATCTGCAACCGTGCACCCACGAGGGCTGCTGGAACAAGGCCGGCGTCAGCGGCGTGGGATTCTGCAGCCCGTTCGAGAGCTTTGGCTTGATCGGTGTCTTCAAGTGCCAGCGCATCAGCAGCCAGAACAACGGCCCGCTTCTTGTGCGCCTCAGCCCGTGAGAGCAGGCCTGATTTTTGTTGCTGCTCCAGCGTCCTGGCGCAAGCAAACCAATCCTTCGCCATCACTTGCGACTGAAGAACAGCTGTTGAGGCCCAGGCCAGACGCGGATTTTTGGCATAGGCTTTTTCCGCAATATTGCGAGCTTCAGTCCAATCTGAGTGCTGGCGCGCTTCTGAAAAAAGACCGCGAAGGCCCAACAGTTCCGTGTCGCCACCAGCCGCCATGGCTTCAAACGCAAGCTTCACGGCGGCCTTGTCGCCGCGCAGTTGTGCGGCTTGTGCTGTCAAGAGATTGACCAGGGGCTCGTTCTTCAAGGTTTCAGAAGCAATGGCGGCGTGTCGTGCAGCCGAGGAAGCATCGCCCGCACCAGCAGCCACGATGCCGCGCGACAGGCTCTCATAGGCTTTGCGATGTTTGCGAAAACGCCAATGTTCGCGGGCCGTCTTGGGGCTGTGCCAAATTTTATGGAACAACTTCCAGAAAAACAGAATGATGGTAAGTCCAAGGCCCAGCAGCACAATGCCCACCAGAACTGAAACATGAATAACGCGCCCCAGCCACTGAATTTCGATCTGTCCCGGCCGGTCCGCGAGCCAGGCAAAGAGCAACCCAGCAAGAACCAAAAGAGCAAAGCGCCAGATGAGCTTCGTCATCGCCTAGCCCTTGGCTGCAATCTGGCGCAACACGGCGGCAGAAACCTTGTCGAGGGCGCCGTCGAGTTGAAGCCGGGCTTGAGCCGCTTCGTGCCATTGCTTCAAACCATCAGGCAGCGGTGCAGGCGAATTTTCAAACACACCTGAGGCCTGCGCCAAATCACCAGCGGACAAAAATGCATCCGCCTTTTGCGACAGGACGATCCAGTCTGGCTGGCCCTGATCACGAATGGTAATGACATCCGAGAGAAGATTGGTAACCCAACCCGACCAGCTGTTGTCCTTCACGTCGGACGTCGCTTCAGGCTTGGGCAACTGTGCTTCAACCGCTTTCAACTGAGCCTGCAGTGTTTTGATGTTGGCAACACCTTGGCGCGCAAATTTTTCTAGAACATCCAACCCATCGGCGGCGGGAACACTACGGCGAACACGATCATATTCATCGTTGAAAGCAGAGCCTTCAGCAATCTTGCCTTTCAAATCGGCAAGCGACTGTGTCAGTGCGGCTGTGTCAACAGCATTGCCTGAACCAGCTTTGAGCGCGGCCAAATCTTTTTCCACTGCAGCCAGCCGTTGTTCAATCACCGTGGTATCAACTGCAACTGCGCTACCACTAGCCGGGGCTGCGGCAATCTTGTCTTCCAAAACTTTGAGTCTCAATGACGAATCATCAAGGCTAGTCTGCAAGGCCGCGATGGCCTTAATGTTTGCAGCGTCAACGTCTTTGACAGTTCCAAGTTCTTTGCGCCATTCATCAGCAGCACTTTGTGCAGCACCAGCCTGAGATTTGATTTCATCTGTCACGCCGACAACGGCCTCAAGCTTTTTGGCAATGTCTTTGTTTGCTTCATCAAGTGCCGCAACCTGCTGGGTTAGCGCCAGAACATTGTCTGAGGGGAAATAAGATGAGAGCAGGTCGCGGTAAACCCAGGCTCCACCGATCGCTGCAGCAATGATCAACACACCAGCAAGTCCGAGCTGCCAGCTGCGACCCACGCGTTGCTTGGACGCCTCACCGGAAGTCTTGGTTTCAGTCTGATGCTCCACCACGTTCTCGGGTGGAATGTCGATAATGTCGGAATTTGAATCACTCATGGCCCTCACCTATTCCCCTTTGCGCGCCGGTTCAAGAAGCCGCAACAGCGCAGATTCTGTAGGCTCTAATGCTACAGATATGTGCCATTCTTGCGGCAGAATTTGAGCAACGGCAGGGGAGAGGCAATAATATTGAAGTGACGCTGCAGTTTGATTTAAGCCTTTCACCGTGATTTCGTGAAGCCAGAGCTTGGCACTGCGCGGCGAGTAGAGCAGAACCCCATCACAATCAGAAATTTCATTTGAAGAAAGTTTTAAAGGCGTGGCTTTGGCCTCATAAGTTTCAATGCGGCAAACTTCAAACCCACGCTGTGAAAGCAAGGCCCCCAAGTCGCCAGATATTTCTCTGCCCGTCACATAAAGCAACGCACCAGACGTTGCTGAAATGTTGCCTGCGATCCACGACGCAAGCCCGTGCACATCTCCACCGTGTGATTCAACGTGTCGAAAGCCGCAATCCCGTGCTGCTTGCGCCGATTGCGCACCTACAGCAATAACCCGCAAATCAAGGGAGACCAATTCGTTCGGCAAACATCGCACGCCATTGGCACTGGTCACCAGCACGGCTGCCCAAGGCCTGTCAGGAATTTTGATATCGGAGTTTGCAACAATCTCCAGAAGCGGCGACGATACAGCCTGATGCCCCATGTCTGCCAATTTGCGCACCAGCAAAGCAGCGTCTTCGGTGGGCCGGGTGATGATCAGCTTCATGGATTGGCAATAAGGCTGCCGCCCTTGGCTTTCACCTCTGCTGCAGCATCACGGCCAAGTGTTGCTGCATCAGCCGCTGCGCCATGGCGCTCGGCAGAGAACACATGGCCACCATCAAGTGTGAGAGATTCTCCCCGAAAGCTGATTTCGCCGTCTTTCAAAACCGCCAATCCAGCAATGGGTGTGCGGCACGATCCATCAAGCGCTGCCATAAAAGCCCGCTCGCAAGTGACAGTGACACTCGTATCCGGATGGTTGAGCGGTTCAAGCAACAGCGCCACAATATCGCGTCCAGCCTTGATCTGAAGTCCAATGGCACCCTGCGCGGGCGCAGGCAACATGTCGGCCACTTCCATCACAGCTGTGATGTGATGTTCAAGCTTCAGACGCCGCAGTCCAGCGCAGGCAAGAAATGTTGCGTCGGCCACACCCTCACCCAACTTGCGAAGCCGCGTTTCAACATTGCCGCGAAACCCAACAGGCTTCAGGTCTGGCCGCAAGCGTAGCGCTTGCGCGGTGCGTCGCACAGACGATGAACCCAGAAGTGCCCCCACGGGCAAGCCGAGCAGGGACTTCGACGACAGACTGATAAATGCGTCTCGCGGATCTTCGCGCGGTAAAAGTGCGGCCAGCACCAATCCTTCGGGCATATGGGCCGGCATGTCTTTCATCGAATGCACAGCAAGATCAATTGTGCCGGCAAATAAGGCCTCTTCCAGTTCCTTGGTGAAGAGACCTTTGCCGCCGATCTCGGCGAGTGGCCGGTCACGCACGGTGTCACCCGTCGTGGTGATAACCACAATCTCGAAATGATCTTGAGGTAGCCCATGCGCTGCCATCAGGCGTTCGCGTGTCTCACGGGCTTGCGCCAGAGCGAGGGGCGAACCTCGGGTGCCGATGCGGATTTTAGGAAGTTCTGACATGGTTTGCCAATCTAGGGGGCCAATGCTAGAGCGGCAAGGGTGTGATACATATTGTCACCACAATCTCAAATGCCAAAAAAAGCGACAATCATATTGGGTCTTGAGACCTCCTGCGATGAAACCGCAGCCGCAGTCATCAGCCGCCATGCGAATGGCCGTGGTGAAATCCTGTCCAATGTTGTTCTTTCGCAGCTTGCGGATCATGCTCCCTATGGTGGCGTTGTGCCGGAGATCGCCGCCCGCGCCCATGTTGCCCATATGAATGAGCTTATTGCCAAGGCCATGACCGATGCCAATGTGAAGTTTGATGAACTCAATGGCATCGCCGCCACTGCAGGACCAGGATTGCTGGGCGGGCTTTTGGTGGGTCTTACGACAGGCAAGGCCATTGCCATGGCGCGGGGGCTGCCGTTGCTGGCAGTTAATCATCTTGAAGGCCATGCGCTGACGCCACGGCTTTTGGGCGAATGTGCTTTTCCTTATTTGCTGTTACTGATTTCAGGCGGCCACACGCAATTTCAATTGGTTGAAGGTGTGGGCCAGTACAAACGACTGGGCACCACCATTGATGATGCATTGGGCGAGGCCTTCGACAAGGTGGCGAAGCTTCTCGGCCTGCCTTACCCAGGTGGTCCGCAAGTTGAATTGAAAGCCGCCAAGGGCAATGCACAGCGTTTTGTCTTTCCGCGCCCTCTCAAGGGCCGCGACGATTGCAATTTTTCGTTTTCGGGTTTGAAGACGGCCGTGCGCGAAACTGTGCAGTCACTTGGCGAACTGACAGCCCAAGACGTTTCCGATGTTTGTGCCGGTTTTGAATTGGCAGTGGCAGAAACACTTGCCGACAGACTGGCGAAGGCGTTCGCGATGTTCAGGCTTGCACACCCAAGCGTGAAAAATCCTGTGCTCGTTGTAGCGGGTGGCGTTGCCGCCAACAAAAAACTGCGCTCTGTTTTTGAAATTGAATGTGCGAGTGCTGATTTCAATTTGCAAGTTCCACCATTTCATCTGTGTACGGACAATGCCGCCATGATTGCCTGGGCAGGTGCTGAACGGCTGGCCGCGGGCTTGACGGATGACATTGCTTTTGCTGCGCGCCCGCGCTGGCCGCTCGATCAGATTTCGGCGCCTGTCTATGGCTTTGGCA
>JBDSTO010000012.1:0-5001 GCA_039928255.1 Aestuariivirga sp.
CCGAAGGTCGTCCATGTCTTGCCTTCAGCAAGGAAGCCCGCAGCGACTGGCATCGCGTAGGACACATAGAGGAACAAGGCGCAACCGGCAGCAAGTGCCGCAAATGCTGGCGAATAGAGAGTTGCCAACACGGCGAGAACGCCGCCCGTCCAGATCGCAGCCACTGGCGTGCGATAGGTTGGGTTGACCTTTGCCAAAGTCTTGGACGCTGGCAAACCACCATCACGGGCAAAGGCATAGATCATGCGCGATGTGGAGGTAAGACCAGCCAGTGCGCACAGGAAGTTTGAAACCACGATGGCAATGGCCAAAACTGATTTCAAAGCAAACGGTGCTGGCAGGTTGTTGAACAGGTTGAACCAGGCATTGCCACCGTCCTTGGCGGATGCAACGAGATCAGGTGTTGCAACCAGGAACGATACGGCCATGACAAAGCCGAACACCAGTGACCAGAACACCGAATGCAACATGCCACGGGGCACGGCATTGCGCGCATCGCGGGTTTCTTCGGATGTGTGGGCCGAGGCATCAAAGCCTGTGATGGTATAGAGCGGATAGAGCAGACCAATCAGGAATGCCACAATCGCTGTACGGGCATCAGGAACATATCCGCCACCTGCCTCACCGGTATTGTTGGTGAAGGTGAAGATGCGCGAGAAGTCATGTCCTGCACCATAGATGAGGAACGTCAACGTCAACACGACTGCAACAACAAAAATCAGATAGCCCGAAAAGTCGGTCAGCATCGTTGTGACTTTGATGCCGAAGTGATTGAACAGGGCTTGTGCACCCGTAATAAGGCAAACGGCGATGATTTGATGCGTGACAGTATAACCTGAAACATCAACACCAAACACACCTGCCAAGACCAGATCGCGGAACAGCGCGTAAACGCCGACGTTGACCGAAGCCACAACGAAAATGAGGCCAAGCAGGTTGATCCAGGCTGTAGCCCAGCCCCAGCCACGACCACCCAGAATGGATGACCAGTGATAAAGTCCGCCAGCCGTTGGATAGGCCGAAGCGATCTGGCCCAGCGATGCTGCAACCACCAGAGCAAAAATGCCTCCGACCAACCAGCCGATGGCAATTTCAAATCCGCCGCCCGTTGTCAGGGCCAATGGATAGGACGTGATACCACCGGCGAGAACGCAGATGATCGAGAATGAAATTGCGAAATTCTGGAACCCGCCCATGCGCCTGGATAGTTCTTGCGCATAGCCCATTCCGTGGAGGATTTTTTCGTCCTCGGTCATATTACTGTTATCGGCCATCATGGCACTCCCTCATGCGTTCAGGGGTGAACGCTTTTTGTTGGTCCAAATGGCCGTGAGTCCCCTGAAGCCCCCGTCCCCTTGGATATCCCCAAATCACATGATGACTCGCCGCTCAATCGCCGTCAACCGCCTCACATGGGACCAGTTCATAACTTCAACGGGACGGAAATTGCGGGTTTGCCGTCGTCTGGTGCTGTCGGACGACGCTTTTGTCATGCTAGGGTTCTGCCATGGCTGACCAGACCCACAACCGCCGTGCAGGCGGGCGAGACGGCAGGCGCGCATTGCGCGCTGCGCCAATGATTTCACTGCCCACCTTGGTGCGCGACATCCCCACCTATGAATTACTGCCCGCCGAAGCAGTCGAATTGATACATCTTGAATCGGTAAAAATCCTCGAGGAAGTGGGTTGTGAATTCCGTGACGAGCAGGCCATCGCCTCGTGGAAGGCAGCAGGTGCCGATGTAAAAGGCAGTCGCGTTCACATTGATCGTGCCATGCTGATGGAACTTGTCGGAAAAATTCCACCAGAATTTACGTTGCATGCCCGCAATCCGGAACGCACCGTGAGAGTGGGTGGCAAGAACTCTGTGTTCGTGCCGATGTATGGTGCACCTTACGTGCGCGACCTCGACAACAACCGCCGCTATGGCTCGCTTCAAGATCTCAACAATTTCCACAAGCTCAGCTACATGGCGCCCCAGCTCCATTCCTCCAGCTCGATCATTTGCGAGCCGATGGAGATTCCAGTACCCAAGCGCCATCTTCATATCATCCAGTCGGCCCTCACCTATTCCGACAAGCCTTTCATGGGTGTGGTGACGTCAAAAGAACGCGCTGAAGACGTGATGAAAATGGCGGGAATTGTGTTTGGCGAGGCCTTCGTCAAAGACAATCCGGTTCTGGTGTCGATCACCAATTGCAATTCGCCATTGGTGTGGGACCAGACCATGCTCGATGCCATGCGGGTTTATGCGTCGCATAATCAGCCCTTGATTTTGGCACCCTTCGCCTTGTGTGGCGCATCAACCTCGGCCTCGGCCATTGGTGCTGTGGCGCAAGTCAATGCGGAAGCCTTGGTGGGTCTTGCATTCACGCAATTGATCAGGCCGGGCTCGCCCCAGCTTTATGGCCAGTTCATGGTAACGGTGGATATGAAGACGGGTGCGCCCATGGGCGGCACACCTGAAGCCGCGCAGATGATGTTTGTGATGGGGCAATTGGCGCGCAAATATAAACTGCCGTGGCGCACCTCCGGCTTTCACGTGGGCTCCAAGATCAATGACGCGCAGGCTGGCTATGAAGCCAATATGCTCATGCACGCCGCCATTTTGTCTGGCGCAAATTACATCTGGCATTCAGCGGGTTGGCTCGAAGCTGGCTTGGCTTGCGGCTATTCCAAATTCATGACGGATTGCGAGCAACTCTCAGGATGGTATAAATATGCAGGCGGTCTGAAATTCGATGATTTCCAGGATGCCATGGCCGCCATTCGCGAAGTGGGCCCTGCCGGGCATTTCCTCGGCACAGCACACACACTGGAGCATTTCGAAAAAGCCTTCTTCATGCCCACCATCATGGATTTCAATCCTTATGAGCAGTGGAATGCCGAAGGTGCCAAGGACCATGACACGAGAGGCCGCGACAAGGCCAAGGCCGCGCTGGCCGCTTATGAAAAACCTAAAATGGACGAAGGCATCGCTGAAGCGCTGGCCGAGTTTGTGGCAAAGCGCGAGAGCGAACTGCCCAATCTTTTGAGTTGACCATGCAGGATTATATCTATTCAGCCCTTGCCACGCTTCTTGTGATCGCCGATCCGATTTTCTTGAGCGCGCTGTTTTTGGGCCTGACGCATGACTTGAACAAATCACAGCGCGCCGAAGTGGCACTGCGTGGCGTGACAATTGCATTTTTCGTTCTGCTGGGCGCAGGACTGGGCGGTGCCAAGTTGCTTTCGCTGGTGGGGATATCGCTTTCGGCCTTTCGTATAGCGGGCGGCCTGCTGCTCTTGTCCTCGGCTGCCGAAATGGTCTTTGACCGCCGGAGCCAGCGCCAGCAGGATCTGGCGACACAGGCGATCAGTGTGGACCACGTTAAAAATATCGCGGCCTTTCCCCTGGCCATTCCCTTGCTGGCGGGCCCCGGCGCGATAACGGCCATGATCCTGCTTGCCGGACGCGCCGACGGCGATGTTTCAAAGCTTATGGCGCTTTATGCCTTGGCTGCTCTTGTAATGTTTGCCTGTTATTTAAGCTTTCTGGGAGCCGAGCGTATTTCCGGGCTGCTGGGTGTGACCGGCCGCGCCGTCGTCAGCCGGTTACTCAGCATTATTCTGGCGGCCCTGGCCGTGCAGTTCATCATCGATGGGGTGAAACCGCTGTTCGGTTAAAACGCCGGGAGTTTCCGCGTTTTAAGTGGCATTTGGACAAAAAAAGGGGGATGAACCAAAGGCCATGGGAGCCGGTTCATCCCCTTTTGGCTCTGCCGTGGGGGCAAAAACCAGTGCACCAGTTTGGAGTTGGAAATGGGAGGATCCAATTCGTAGTATCGTGCGACACATGTTGCATCGCAAACTCCGTGCCAGATTTAAACAAACTCTTAAAATAACTTTCAAGCTATTGAAAACACGAACTTTAAATTTAAAATGCATTATACCACATAAATTTCGTGGCACTTCCAAATGTATGACAAAAGCCCGAATATTGTGCAGCGCAATGATAAAAAAGCAGCAATGTCACCCGCGCCGGTCCGGAATAACGACTTTAAGAACCGTCCCCTCCGACGATGTCTCAACCACAGAAATCTCGCCGCCATGGGATTTTACAAGTTCAGCCGCGATGGCCAGCCCAAGCCCCGTCCCGCCCTGGCGCGCCGAAGTCTGAAAAGCTTCGAACAGATGTTCGCGGATATTGGGTGGAATGCCGGGTCCATTGTCACGCACTGTAATCTCGGTTGTGGTACCAGCGCGCATCGCATCGATCTGAACATGATTGCGCGAGAGCTTCCGTGTTTCGATGGCTTGCAAAGCGTTGCGCACCAGATTGGTGAGAATGCGCACAAGTTGCTCGCGGTCTGCATCAACCATGGCAAGTTTTTCGACACCATTTTTTAAATGGGTCTTGTCCCCGGCTTGCGGGGTCATCAGGTCAATCACCTCATCGACCACATCGCAAAGCTTGAGGTTTTCGCGGCGCGGCGGCAATTCCTGCGCCCGGCCATAAACCAGCGTCTGGTTTAAAAACCCGATGGCGCGATCCAAAGATGAAATGAGCTTCGGTGCAAAGCGCTGCACCGTTGGGTCTTTCAGCCCGCCCAAACGATCTGAAATCAGCTGCGCAGAAGTCAACATGTTGCGAAGATCATGGGATACCTTGGCAACCGCCAAACCCAGCGCTGCCAGATGGGATTTTTGCTGGAGCATGCTTTGCAACTGCTTCTGCATGGATTGAAGTTCGCGCTCGGCAATGCCGATTTCATCGCGTCGAGTTGATGGTGCAATGACGCGGTTGGGATCTTCCGGCATCTCGCTGAATTTCATCATGCCGACAGAAAGCCGGCGCATCGGACGCACCAGCAGCCGGTTGAGCGCTGCGAAAATCAATCCGGCCACAATCAAGGACAAAGCCACGGAAAGCCCCAAAATCCGCAACGCATAACCATACATGGCGTCGCGCAACGGCAATTCGTGCAAGGCAATTTCAATGGCCTCGCCCGTCATCGCAGG
>JBDSTO010000013.1:0-10054 GCA_039928255.1 Aestuariivirga sp.
CGCATGGTGCTCCTTCAAAACCCCGATAATCTGTTCTTGGGTAAATCTGCTCTTCTTCATCGTCTGTCTCCTCAGTGTTGAGAACAGACTAACTTTCAAGCGAGGTCAATTCCGCGGAGCAGGTCACAGGCACCACGAGACCGATCGCTCCAGGCGGTCGCTCCTGGAGGAATTTCACTACATCGCCTGAGGGAATATGGCCTTGGAAGGCATAACCCATCGCCATGGCGATGTGGCAGCTTGCCAGTTCGGCGGGAATATTGAGCCGCCTGCGGCGGTCATCAAGATTGGGATCATCTTCCATTGTGACTTCAAAGCTGGCGGCTTTCATGTGTCGCACCCAACCTTCGCAACAGCCGCAACCTGGATTGCGGTAGACAACGAGTTTAGGAAGCGTATTGGCCCTTCCGAAAGGCGCCAGAAATGCAAGAGAAGATACGGCGAAAACTCCGAGAACTGCTAATCGACGATTCATGAATTATCTCCTTGCGAGACGGTTGTAGATTGTGACGAGAACAGCAGCGATGATCCAGCCGAAGATTGCGCTTACAATGATGCCTTCGGTAAGGTTCCGCAAACTCCCTACTTCCGCCGCAGAGAACAGCGTCAACCAGGTGTGAGCAAGCTGCCAGCCAGGCAGAATTATTGCTGCCCCTTCGCAAAGAGCCAACAATACCACAAGGGCTCCCGAAAGCGCCCAGCCGAAGGCCATGAGCTCAAGTCTGGAATTCTCCATTTTATTCTTCTTTGGGAGGTGTTTGAGGCAGTTTCGAATTTGATGCAGGCGGGAATTGTTTTCCAGTTTCGTCTCAGTGGTGATGCCCGTGCCCGCCATTCATGAACATGTGCATGAGTGGGCAGGCGAGGAGCACGAGTAATGGAATAGCTGCGGCGACGTGAGCACCGTGCCAAATCACCAGATAGCCACCGATGACAATTGCGAGAGCCAGTATGACAATGCCTCGTGTAGAAGTGAAACATCTGAACATTGTCATACTCCTTCATAGCCGATGGTTGCCATCATGCCGGTCGCCATGTGATAGAGATGATGGCAGTGGAACGCCCACGCCTTGCCGGGATTGACTGCGTCAAAGGCAAAGGTCACGCTATTCATATGGGGCACAACTACGGTGTCGCGCACAGCTCCCGCGAAAGGCTGTCCATTGATCGCTACAACTTGGAAATGATGTCCGTGGAGATGCATGGGATGGGTCATCATCGACATATTGCGCATTTCGACGGCTACGCGGTCGCCCTTTGCAACAATGAGATCGGCGTCGGACCGCATGCCCCAGCTATAGCCCTGCATGTTCCCAAAGAGCCCAACCGTGAACAACTTGTCTGGCTTCTTCGCCGCAATTGGGGTTGTCGCAATCAAGCCCATTTCAGTGGCAAGCGAAAGTAACGGACCAGTCGCTTTGCCTGTGTCTGCGATCTTGGCAATTTTAGCGCCCTTGCTGGCGAGAATGATTCCGGTGCGCTGAAGCCCACCCTCACGCAAAGCCAATACTGGGAAGGCACCGCCATCCTTGGGAATAGTGAGCCTAAAGTCCACACGTTGGCCCATGGAGAGCGGGAATTGCGTTACTTTCAGGGGAACAATGTCCTGGCCATCCACTGCGATCACTTCAGCGCCGATTACTCCCGCGTCGATGGTGAAAGCGGTTGAGGTTGCACCGTTGATGAAGCGCAACCGAACATGTCCGCCCTTTTCCACCGTTACAACTTCAGGATCATTAAGCGTGCGATCATTGGCAAGATAGGCATCATATTCGATGTCGTTAAGGTCCATGCCCATCATCCCTCCCGCCATGTTCATGCCGGACATCTTGGAGTGATCCATACCCTTCATCGTGATGCCCATACCGCCGCCAGACTTGAGTTTGTCGAGGAGGTCCGCTGCGGGCGTGAACGAAAAGTCATGAAGCAGGATGACTACATCCTGTTCATCCCTCGCCAAATCGTCCTTTCCCCGCACGATCAGTGGGGCAGCCAGAAGATTCTGTTCCTGGAGCGTGTGGGCATGCATCCAGTGGGTGCCAGGCTTGCCGCTGGGGAGTTCATAGTGGCGCTCTTCTCCGGCTTTAAGCAAAGGCATGGGCATTTCGGGAACTCCGTCGTAGCTCCATTGAGGCGTGAGCCCGTGCCAGTGGATCAAAGTTTCTTCATTCAAGCTATTGACGAGGTCGAGTTGGACGGTTTCGTCAGAACCGAGATTCAAACCAGTCTTGCCATCTGGCGAAGTCAAGCCAAACACTTTCGCAGCACGGCCATTGACGTCGATTGTCCGTGAGACCGCTGCGAGTTTAAGCCATGAGCCGGTGGCCGCCACAGCAGTGGCATTTCCAAACACACGGTTGGCAAATGGCAACACAATGCTACCAGCAAGGAGAGACTTAGAAAAATTACGGCGATTCATGATTGAGTCCTTCAAAATTGCCGGACAAGGACCGGCACCTGATTAGCTGGCGCGCCTAAGGCGCGACGGAATGACTGGATTCCAGAATGATCAAGTCAAAGTTCAGGCGACGGATTTTGGAGGGCCCGTCTCGGGAGCAACGTCTCTCCCCTCAAGAGTAGTAATTGCGCTGACGCGAGCCTGCTCGTCGAGGGACAACAAGGGCACCACAATTGTCGGCGAGGCGACGGTAGCGACATTATAGCAATAACCACAATTGAGGTCAGCGCAGTTCCCGCCGTGAGAAGGACAATAACGAGTAGAGCTATCGCTAGACTGCCACTGCTCCGCCACGGACATCGTAGCCAGGCCATGAACTTCAGCACCATGCTGAGACGCGGACATCGTTGTCGACGTGCAAGCGTATGCACTGCTTGCGGCCGCAAATGAACTGGCTGTCAGCAAAAGGAATATGGCTATGGCGCGGATTAAGATCACGGTCTAATTCTCCCACAAAATACGATGTAGGCCTTGATGTGGATCAATTCTCACACTTTTGTTAGTTTCAACCTCAGCGCGTTTCCGATGACACTTACTGAGCTCAGCGCCATGGCAGCAGCGGCGATTACGGGCGACAGCAGCAAGCCAAAAGTTGGATAGAGAACACCTGCCGCGATCGGAACACCTATGGCATTGTAGAAGAATGCGAAGAACAGGTTCTGCCTTATGTTGTTCATTGTTGCACGCGATAGACGCCGAGCCCGCACGATCCCCATGAGATCACCTTTTAGAAGTGTGACTCCCGCACTTTCGATAGCGACATCCGTGCCCGTCCCCATGGCAATGCCAACATCGGCAGCGGCAAGAGCCGGGGCATCATTCACGCCGTCGCCCGCCATGGCCACAACGGCACCCTCGCGCTTGAATTTGGCGACAATGTTGGCTTTCTGGTCGGGGAGCACATCGGATTCAACATCAGTGATTCCGAGTTTGCGGGCAATAGCCTGGGCGGTAGTGCGATTGTCGCCGGTAAGCATAACAATGCGAATGCCTGCAGCTTTCAATTCGTCCAGTGCAGCTGGTGTCGTCGTCTTGACTGGATCGGCAATAGCAATAGCTCCCGCCAGGTTGCCATTGACCGCCATGAAGATCACTGTGGCACCATCTAGCCGAAGGTCCTCGGCAGCTTGAGCAAGCTCACCGCTGGCAATTTTAAGTTCATCGAGGAACTTAGCGTTGCCAATCACGATGCGCTTTTGTTCGACCATGCCGATAGCACCTTTGCCGGTGGGCGAGTCAAAGCCCATGACTTTGGCCAACGTGATGTTATGATGTTTGGCATAAGAAACAATTGCTGCTGCGAGTGGGTGTTCGCTGGCTTGTTCCACGCTGGCCGCCAGTCGGAGGACTTCGGGTGCCTTAAATTCTGGAGTCGTCACGATTGAGGTAACGGCAGGTTTTCCTTCGGTTAGCGTTCCCGTCTTGTCAATGACCAGCGTCGTGACTTTCTCGAAACGTTCGAGCGCCTCAGCATTCTTGATCAAGACACCAGCTTGGGCACCGCGCCCGACGCCAACCATGATTGACATCGGGGTTGCTAGACCCAAGGCACAAGGACAGGCAATGATTAGCACGGCTACAGCGGCGACCAGACCATAAGCAAAGCGCGGCTCAGGTCCCCATATTGACCAACCCGTAAAGGCAGCGATTGCGACGAGAATGACGATGGGAACAAACCAGCCAGAGACATGATCGGCCAAACGCTGGATCGGTGCCCGGCTTCTCTGGGCCTCTGCAACCATCTGAACGATACGCGCTAGCATGGTATCGCGGCCCACTTTTTCGGCCTTCATGATAAAGCTTCCCGAAGCATTGATGGTGCCGCCAATAACTTTGGAACCCACCTCTTTGGTCACAGGCATTGATTCACCGGTCACCATGGATTCGTCAACGGAGACTCTGCCTTCAGTGAGCACGCCATCAACAGGCACCTTCTCGCCAGGGCGCACCCGAAGCAGTTCACCGACGGCAATCAAGTCTATGGCGATCTCCTCATCCGTGTCATCGCTTTTCATGCGCCTGGCGGTCTTGGGGGCGAGATTAAGTAATGCCTTAAGGGCACCTGATGTTTGCTCTCGGGCTCTAAGTTCTAAAACCTGTCCGAGGAGCACCAAAACGGTGATCACTGCAGCGGCTTCGAAGTAAACTGCGACCGACCCATCCATCTCGCGAAAGGCCGGTGGGAAAATTCTCGGGAAAACAGTCGAGATCACGCTGTAAACCCATGCCACACCTGTGCCCATGGCAATCAGAGTGAACATATTGAGATTCCGCGTTACCAGCGATTGCCAGCCGCGCACAAAGAATGGCCATCCAGCCCACAGGACCACCGGTGTGGCGAGCACGAGCTGAATCCAGTTGGAAGTCTGCTTGCCCAAAATCATATGAAGGTTCCAGAGATGACCGCCCATTTCCAGCATGAAGATCGGCACGGTGATAGCAAGTCCAATCCAAAACCGGCGTGTCATATCAGTCAGCTCAGGATTAGGACCAGAGTCTACTGAAACAAGCACTGGCTCCAATGCCATTCCACAAATGGGGCATGAATCTGGTCCCACTTGGCGGATTTCAGGGTGCATGGGGCAAGTGTAGATCGTTCCTTCTGGCACTGGCTCGGCCGTGGCGTGGATCTGATCCTTATTGAGGAATTTCGAAGGGTCGGCGATAAATTTGGCCTGGCACCCAGTAGAGCAAAAATAGTAAGTTCCGCCAGCATGGTCAGCTTTGTGCTTGGCCGTGTTTGGATCGACGCTCATCCCACAAACAGGATCAATTTGGAGTTTGTCCGTGGTCAAACTCGCCAAGTTTGGTTCAGCCGGCTTTCGACAGCAGCTGCCGCTGCCATGCTTCTCGTGATCATGTTGGGAATGTTGGTGTTTGGAGTCGTCGGACATCACAGTCTCCTTGTAGGTCGCAATCGGTGATGCTAAGTCTCATGAACGTTCCCATCATGGTAAGGTCAAGAACAATCTTTCGGAGGAATTTCAATGAACATCGGTGAGGCAGCCAACGCGTCTGGCGTTTCGGCCAAAATGATCCGATATTATGAAAGCATTGGATTACTGCCAACCCCAGATAGGAGTGACAGCGGCTATCGAAAATATGTCGATTCTGACGTTCACCGGCTCCGCTTTGTGCGTCGAGCTCGTGACTTTGGTTTTGCGATGGATCAGGTTCAGGCGCTTCTAGCTCTTTGGACTGACCACGACCGCCCAAGCAGAGAGGTCAAGAAGATCGCGATGACCCATGTTGCGGAACTAGATGAGAAAATCAGCCATTTACGTGGCCTCCGCAACACACTTAAACATCTGGCAGATTGCTGTCATGGCGATCATAAACCTGACTGTCCAATATTGGTGGACTTGCAACAATGAGATGGCCTCTAAGAAATTGCGGCCGTAGCGGCCAAGGGCAATCTCACACTTGAAATTGCACTCGATAATAGAATCAACGCCTGGACAGAAACGATGACTGAAACTGTTAAACGCTATACTTCAACAGCACGAGCAATCCATTGGTTGATGGCGGTTCCAATACTAGCTCTTCTCCTTCTGGGTCAGCAAACAATGGGCAATCACACGGTTCATTTCCTTCCTTCTGTTCATGCCAGTGCGGGCTTTGTAATTTTGGCACTGCTTGTCGTGCGGCTTTGGTGGCGTTGGAGAAACCCTCCTCCCGAGCCGCTAGTTAAGTCAGGTTGGGAAATGATGGCTTCGAAACTGGCGCACGGGCTGCTTTACGCAGCGATGTTGTTCATCCCCCTAAGCGGGTGGCTGGCCTATACCGAACACGTGCATCGCTCACTTGGTATTCGCCCCGCAAGCCTTTTTGGGTTGAGAATTCCGCTCCTGCCCGACTTTGGAATCAACTGGCATTTCTTACACAACTGGGGCGGCAAGATCGCACTAGCGTTGATTGCACTTCATGTGGCAGCGGCACTCAAACACCACTTTTACAATAAGGACGACACACTGAAACGAATGTTGCCCTAACCACCGCAGTCAGTTCTGCCATCAGTCAATTTTGCGCCGTCGGTTTCAAAACAGCTTCACCAGCCAACGACTGAACTTGTTTTCGTCTTGATAAAGAGCTTGCACAAGAAAAGCGGCGATCACGCCGGTGGCAACTCCACCAAGCACGTCAGACGCATAACGAATCCCAACAAAGACTCGTGAAATGCAAACAATGAACCCAAGAGCACCAAGGGCCAAAGCAGCACGCGGTAGATGCCTTAGCCAGGCCGAAGCAACAATGGCCGCAACTGCAGTGGCGTGATCAGAAGGAAATGACCAATCCGCGCTCGGAGCTATAATGAGATGTGCTACTCCAGCATCGTAGGGTCGAATGCGGTGGACAAATAGTAATATCAGCTGATTGATTGCGAGCCCCAACAAAAACGAAAGCCCGGCGACCAGGCAAGTATTCCGATTGGCCCCACGGTTCTCCTTACGCCACCAGCGAGTTGCAACGAGCACCACCATGATAGGAACTCCGAAGGCGGAAAGTAGGATCATCGCTTGGTCGAGAGGCCAATACACCGCAGCGAATGAATTGAGCCATTGGGTGATCAACAGGTCAATTTTCAACAAAACTCTCCAGATTCATAAAATTATAAAGCTTAGCTGTGTCAGAATATGTTGTCGAACGCTGTCAGATCACCCGGAAACCAGTTGCTCGGCAGCCGACGCCATTGCACGCGCGCAGCTTGAGCAAGTGGAGATTCGCCTTGAGAAGTTGAAAGCGCTCTGCAAGGAGTTCAAAGGCATGGTTGAAGAATGCGGCCATGGCCGCATCAGCCACTGCAAAGTGATTGAGGTGCTGAGGGATAGTCGGCATTGCGGGGGCGACCACTGATTGAGTTCAACTATGTGGATTTTGACCTTTGGCAATCATCCAGTGATGTTGCTGATGGTGCATGCCGCTGGCCATGACGCCGATGAATCCCAGACCTTTCAATTGCGCTTTTGATTTTGCATCTGGCGGGGCGACAGTAAGGCTTGCCCCTCCATCAATTTCCTTGGCTTCGTAGTTCCAGCCGTCGACACCATTCATGGTCATAGCGTGGGCCATAATCATTCGTCGGATTGAATTAGTCGCCAAACCGGCACCGGTCACGTCAAATTCAACTGCATTTCCCTGATCAATCGCCTTAACGTCTGCAAGTAGCGTCACGTTGTTCATGTCAATCAGATGTTGGCGCAGCGCCTCAATATCAACTTTGCTCCAATCTGTTTTTGGATCAGCTTCAAGCATGGCCACAATCTCGGCAATGGCTGCAAAAGCTGATTGACCTGCCTCAGTAGGTTTCTGCGCAGCGGATTGGGCCATCATTTTGCTATGGTCCATTTTCATATGGTCCATTGTCCCTTGACTCGCAGCTTCCGAATTTTGAGGGAACACCAATGCCATGAACAACACGGCTGACACGAGTAAAGGACTTTTCATAGCGTTTCACTTTCGAGGGATCGAACTTAATTGCCGTTTGATCTTGCCATAGGAAGAGCAATGGGCACATGATCGCAATCATGTTTAGCCATCTGGCCCCAATTCCAAATTCGGTCCGGCATTTGAAACAGGGGCAATATCTGTTCCAGGCCGGAGATCGCGTAACGTCGGTCTTTGTGGTGTTGACGGGAGAAGTGCATCTTATTCGTCATCACAAATCTGGTGGCTCGGCTATACTTCAGCGCGCTGTGCCAGACTCAATTCTTGGCGAAGCTTCGCTGTTTGCGTCAAGCTATCACTGTGATGCGATTGCACAGTCAGATGCCACGATACAAGTGTTCAGCAAGGCAAGTGTTCTGGAGCAGTTGCGCAAGTCCCCGACATTCGCCATCGCCCTAGCGGAATATTTGGCAGTGGAGGTCCGGCAGCAGCGCCAGCGCGCCGAAATCCTGTCACTCAAATCGGTCAGCGATAAGCTTGATGCGTGGCTTGCATCCAACGGCGCTTTGCCTTCCCGGGGAACAGTAAAAAATGTGGCAATCGAGATCGGCGTGACCCCTGAAGCTCTCTATCGAGAAATATCAAGTCGCAAGCGACGAAATTGAACCATACCGGCTCAAACTTCGCCCACCTCCTGACACAACAGATTGTGGATTTTGGGTCAAATGCAGAAATCGGCGCAGATGGCTCGAATATCCGCTGTCAGCGCAGTAGCTGCTTGTGCCAATTTCCTTGCGAGCCAAGGCATGCGGTGAGGGTGCAACTCAGAATTGTTGGCAAATTATACTAGAATCTTGAATGGTTCGCCAAAAATGAAGCCCAAGAGAAACTGCTATATTGAAATCTGTAACCAATTTTCTTCGAAAACAGAGATCAAATGATGAACAGCCGCCCATCTCAGTCCTCTTCAGTCAGCACAAGTCGGCTTTTGAAAAAGAAGGACGCAGCCGCCTACTGTTCAATGTCAGCTCCGACGTTCGGAAAAGTATGTCCAGTGCAACCTTTGATTTTGACTTCAGGAGGAAGCTCTGTTCAGCGTTGGGACAAACGAGATATCGACCGCTGGATCGATAGCCGCAGTGGGTTGAATGACAACTCACCCCCTTCAAAGGACGAAATCTTGAGTTCTTTGGACAGCTGATGCGCAAACATCTCAAGGGTATCAGATCTTACGTCAGCCCGAAGAACGGCAAAACCTATACTTACCATCGCGCCTCGGGTTTGAGGATCTTGGGGGAACCCATGACCGCTCAGTATCTCGCGGAGGTGCGAGCCGCTGAAACGCGGGTCAAGCCTCCAATATCTGGGCCGCCTGGCACCTTGAAAATGGTCATTGCATCATATTTGGAATCTCACGAATTCCGGGGTTTGAAACCAGCGACTAGGCAGGAGTATCAACGTATCGCGACCGAGCTGTCCAGTATTGGGGACCTCGTGATGCGCGAGTTGACACCTGCCGATATTGTAAAGATTCGTGACGCAAAATTAAAGCGAAGGAATTTGACCGTTGCTAATAAAACGCTCGCGCTCATCTCCGTTCTGTTCTCGTATGCCATTGAACGAGGCTATGCCAATGACAACCCCGTCCGGCACGTAAGAAAAATCAAGCGCCCAAACAACATGCCAAGGAAGAATCGCCCTTGGAAATTGGAGGAGATCGACGCGGTCCTCTCAAGATCTCACGTCAGCATTAGACTACCTATTCTTATTGCTCGGTGGACAGGATTGCGGCAGGGCGACGTGCTGGCGCTCAGGAAATCCGATTATGACGGTAAGGTGATCCGTTGCCAAACTGCAAAACGTGATGTTTTCGTGGTTGTTCCCGTGTCTGAGACCCTGGCGTCATATCTGGACGCTAGCGATGTGGGCAGCTCCCCGACCATATGTAACAATTCGAGAGGGGAGACTTGGACACGTGATGGATTCAAAACGAGCCTATTCAATCTAATACGTAAACTTGAAGAAGAAGGGTTGGTTGGGAAGGGGCTTACGTTTCACGGCCTTCGTCACACTATGGCAACAGACTTAAGTGAACTTGGATATGACGATAGGACTATTGCTGACATGCTTGGCCAAAAGAGTGAGGGCATGGCTGCGCATTACAGTCGTGATGCCAACCTTATCAACAAACTCGCTCCCGCAATCTCACGT
>JBDSTO010000014.1:0-9405 GCA_039928255.1 Aestuariivirga sp.
ATGGCGAAGGCTGGCGCGCGCTTCTCGCGGATCGGGAGATGCACGAGGAATGCAAACAGCGCCAGACCAATACTCATCCACCACACCGGATCATAAGACCCAAACTGGTCATAGAGCTTGCCACCCAGCCACACGCCGAGGAATGACCCGATCTGGTGGCTCAGGAACACGAAGCCGTAGAGGGTGGCCATATAGCGTGTGCCAAACATGGTGATGATGAGCTGCATGGTGAAGGGCACGGTTGAAAGCCACAGGAAGCCGAGAGTTGCCGTGAAAATCAAGGTTGTAACCGGCGTAATCGGCAGCAAGATGAAAGCCGCCGTGGCAATGGCACGGAACAGATAGATGAAGCTCAAGGGAATGCGCTTGTTGTTGCGGGCCCCCAATATGCCAGCGGTATAGGAACCCACCACATTGAACAGGCCAATAAGCCCCATGGCCAAACCTGCAAATTCCTTGGTGATGCCATGCTCCGCAAGATAGGGCGGAAGATGAACGGTGACGAAGGCCAGTTGAAAGCCACACACAAAGAATCCGGAAAACAATAGCCAGAAGCTGCCATGGCCGAAGGCCTGCTTCACAGCGTCCTTCATGTTCAAGCTTGTCTCGTCGGCAGAGGCCGTGCTGCTCGTGGTGTTCTGCACCATCAAGGGCAAGGCAAAAGGAATGATGAGAAGGCAGGATGAAGCCAAAACGATGAGAACAGTTTGCCATTGATAGGCGGCAAGCAAGGCGCCAGCCAGTGGCGAGAAAATGAACTGCCCAAGTGAGCCCGAGGCTGTCGCAATGCCAAACACCCACGACCGTTTGGCAGGCGGCACAATGCGCCCAAGCGCTGCCATCACAATGCCGAAGGATGAGAAGGCCACGCCGACGCCAACCAGCACGCCCCCACTCAGGTTCAAAAGCAGTGCCGAGTCCGAAACCGTCATCAACACAACGCCCAAGGCATAGACCAGCGCACCAACGATCAAAACACGAGCCGCCCCATAACGGTCAGCCAAGGCGCCAGCGATGGGTGTTGCTATGCCCCACAGCAAATTCTGCAAGGCCATCGCAAAGGAAAATGTTTCGCGCGGCCAGCCATGGGCCGATGAAATAGGCAGGGTGAATTGCCCGAACGTTGAACGCACGCCGAAATTGATGATGGCCACAAGACAGCCCGCAACAACAACCACCATAGGCAGGAAATACCATGGGGTAGGGCGTTGTATTGTGCTGCTCATGTTTTTTCCTCAGCTGTCAAAAACATCGTTTTACCAAATTCGGCAATCGCCACGCCTGACAAAATCACAACCCCGGCGACGAGCGTTGCAAAGGTCGCTTCTTCACCAAGCACCGCCCAGCCTGCGGCCACCGCAAGCAGGGGAATGAGATAAAGCGAAGCTCCCATGGTCGTCGCACTCAAATGCTGGACCGCGAAATTCCACGTCGTGGTGCAAATCACCGTTCCCACCATAGACAGGAACAGCAGCGAAAACACGGATTGGCCATCGAGGTTCAAGAGCGTGGGAATTGTGGTTTCAGAGAAGAATACGACCGAAGGAACGGCTGAGAGAACCAGAACCCAGGCACTGATTTTGAACGTGCCATATTTTTGAACGAGGGGGCGCGAGAACACCACATAAATGGCCCAGCCAATATCGCAGAACAAGAACAGCAACACGCCCTTCACCATGGCATCAAAAGGGATGGAGCCACCGATATTGCCGCTGAAGAGATAAATCGTTCCGGCCAATGAAATCGTAAGCCCGAGGAGTGCAGCCTTGGAAAGCGTATCGCGCCCCAATGCCACGGCAAGAAGCGCAATCATGAAAGGCTGAATGGCGATGATCATCGTGCCGAATCCGGCGGGCACCAGCGAATAGCCGAAGATCGAGCCCAGAAAATATCCGAAATTGCCAATCATGCTGATCAGCAGCAGGGTCGGAATGTCCCGTCTTTCGATGCGCCAGCCATTGAGCAGGAACAGGGGCAGGGCGGCAATGGCTGTCACCCACATGCGGATGAACATCGCATCGTGGGGTCCAGTCGCAAGCGCCAATCCGCGAATGAAAGCAGGGGCAACGCCCCATACGAGAATGGTAAAGCAAAGGGCAATCACTGGCCTGGCCAGTGACGCCGAACTACTTGGCTTCATGGGCCGCCACAGCCTTGGCCACGGCAGGGCGCGACATCATCAAAGCGCGGTGCGCCATCAGTTTGGGATGCTTGGCGGTGTCCACCCCGTCATTTTCCATCCAGTTGGAAATGGTGAGCAGATAGCAATCAGCGACGGTGAATTGCTTGCCCATGACATAGGGGCCTTTGAGAAACTCATCCTCAATCAGCGAAAAACAATCATCCATATTTTTCGGAACCTTGATGCGCATCGCTTCGATAACCGCCGCATCATCCGACCAGCGATAACCGCGGCGATTATGGGCGTGGTTCACATGAACAGTGGATGAGAGATATGAATTGAACGCCACCATGAGGCCATTGTGCCAGGCATCTTCCGGGGCCAGCTTGGCCTTGGGAAATTCTGCTGCGATGTAGCTGAGAATGGCAACATTCTCCGACATCACGCCCTTGTTGGACGCCAGTGCGGGAACGCGACCCTTGGGGTTCAATTCCTTATACTTGGCACTGTTCTGCTCGCCCGCTGCAAAGTCCACCTTGTAGGGGGTGAAATCTGCGCCAGCTTCAACCAGCGCAATGTAAGGAGCGAGTGAACAGGTGTGGGGAGCGTAATAGAGCGTGAGCATAAGCTTTAGGCCGCGTTCGTCTTGACAGATTTATCGGCCAGCATCTGCTTCAACTCGCCCGACTGATACATCTCCATGATGATGTCGCTGCCACCCACGAATTCGCCCTTGATGTAGAGCTGCGGGATCGTTGGCCAGTTGGTGTAGTCCTTGATGCCCTGACGCAGAGCGTCATCGGCCAGCACATTGATGTCCTTGAATGGCACGCCAAGGTGCTGGAGAATTTGCACCGAGCGGCCCGAGAAGCCGCACATCGGCATATCCGCCGTGCCCTTCATGAAAAGCACAACGTCATTGGTTTTCACTTCATTGTCTATCGTGGTGTGAATGTCGGTCATGTTCAATCCTGTGGTGTTGAAGTTGTGAGTGCCAACGCATGGAGCACGCCGCCCATATTTCCTTTAAGCGCGGCATAAACCATCTGGTGCTGTTGAACGCGGCTTTTGCCTTTGAAGGCTGCCGATTGGACAGTGGCGGAATAATGGTTGCCGTCTCCGGCCAGATCCTTGATCTCGACCAAAGCGTCGGGCAGGGCCTCCTTGATGAAGCGTTCGATGTCAGGGGCTGTCATTGCCATAGTTAAGTTCCTTGTGGTCCACAAGATAAGGGGGAAAGAGGGTTTTTACCAGTGCCGTCAAGGCATGGCAAAGCCGCCCGCAATGCAGGCTTAGGGCGGCTTTGCCACGAGATGGTTAGGGTGGCTTGGGCCTCAGAAACGGCCCCAACAGTGGAAACCCATTCGCTGGCTGCATGAAAGCCGTCGCGCTGGAAATCGACAGTTGGGCGAGGGGTCTCTATCAGACGCCCATGAACATAAACACCCATGAGTCTCGAAACGGCATTTTACTCGTCGCCGGTTCGGCCCTGTTCTGGAGCTTTGGTGGCACCATCGCGCGCTTTCTGACGGTACAAGATAGTTGGACGGTGGTGTTCTGGCGCTCCATTTTTGCAGCACTATTCCTGCTGGGGTTCATGCTGTGGCGCGAAGGTCCGCGCGGCACCGTCAACCTGTTCCGCAACATGGGCTGGTGGGGCGTGGCCGTTGCCTTATGTTTTGGCACGGCGTCAAGCGCCTTTGTCATCGCGCTGGCCCACACAACGGTTGCCAACATTCTACTTATTCAGGCAGGCGTGCCACTGATTGCAGCCCTGCTCACCTGGATCCTGTTTCACGAGAAGATTTCAACATCCACCTGGTTAGCCATCGCCGCCGTCATCGCGGGCGTTGCCATCATGGTTTCGGAATCTTTCTCCGGCAAAGTCTCTCCCATGGGCGATGGTCTGGCACTTTTGATTGCCATCGCCTTTGCCGTGGCAACGGTGATCACCAGGCGCCATTCAAATGTGAAAATGGCGCCCGCAGTGTGCCTGGCGGTGACACTGGCCGCCATCAATGCAGCGTTTCTCAGCGGAACCTATCTGGTGAGTGCCACAGATTTTGCCTGGCTCTTTGCCTTCGGCGCAATCAACCTGGGGCTGGGCCTTGCCATGTTTGTAACGGGCGCAAGGTTGTTGCCTGCGGCCCTTGCCGCTTTGATCGGAACGCTGGAACCAGTGCTCGGCCCCATCTGGGTTTGGCTTGTCCATCATGAGGTTCCCTCAGAGCGCACATTGATGGGCGGTGCCGTGGTTTTTCTGGCACTCCTCACGCATTTGTATCTGGATTGGAAGCGGCAGCGGCGCTAAAAGCGCAACGTCTCACAATGGATGATCCCATGCCCGTCTCGCGCCGCAAATTCCTGTCCTCTGCCCTTGCCACCGGTTTTTTGTTGAATGAAACAACCGTTGCCCGCAGCGCAGAACCCTTTCGCGTTAACATGAATGAGTCCGAGGATGTGGTCTACAAATGGCGCCGCCGCGACATGGCTTATCAGAGCAATCAGCCGCCCGGAACCATCGTCGTCGAATCGCGCAATTGCTTCCTCTATCATCTGCAGGGTGGCGGCATGGCCACGCGCTATGGTGTGTCTGTTGGAAAATCCACCATGGCGTGGTCGGGCGAAGCCACCATAAAGAAAATGACGCCATGGCCCATCTGGGTTCCAGCGCCCTATCATCTGGAGCACATGCCCTCGCTCGCCAAATGGATTCACGGTATGCCAGGCGGCCTCGACAATCCCTTGGGTGCGCGCGCCATGTATCTTTATCAGGGCGAGGTTGACACCATCAACCGCATCCACGGGGCGGCAAAGCCCGAAGATATTGGCAGCCGCCACACCGCAGGCTGCATCGGCATGCTGAATGTTGATGTCATTCATCTCTACGCCAACGTGCAAATCGGCACGCGCGTGGTGATGATTTAAAGTGCGGCTTCAGCCCGCCTTGATGCCCTTCACAGCATTGGAGAAGGATGGATAGACAATTCGTCCGTCCGCCTGAATCGGCACCTGCGCTTTAAGGATTTTGCGAAGCTCTTGCTGCGCGGGGTCGGGAAGGCCCGCAACGAAAACGCCCTGGGGCCCCGAAGGCAACGTCAGTGTCTCCCAAAGATCATCGAAGCTGGCAAACGAAGTTTCGATCGAGATAATTTTTGACTGGACGGCTGTAAGGCCCGCATCTTCCCAGAGGCTTATCAGCTTTTCTATTTTTGAAGCGGCGGCATTGGGCGGCATTGGAGCGGGATAACCCAGTGCCGCAATCGCCTTGTACATCGGACGAACGGGAACACCATCGGGCATGTCCCACATATAAGTTGCAACCATGCTCCCTGGTTTTACCACGCGCACAAGTTCAGAAACGGCCTTTGCAGCGTCGGGGATGAAGGCAATCACAAGCGCCATCGTCGCCGCGTCAAAGCTGGCATCAGCAAAGGGCAGGGCTTGCGCATCACCCACACGGAACTGCGCTTTGGAAACGCTGGCGCGCTTGCGGGCATAATCAATTTGCGACGGAGAAGGATCAATGCCAGTGACGGCGGCGGGCTCGCAGTTCGCGAAAATCTCTTCGGTGAATGCGCCGTTGCCGCAACCCGCATCAAGCCAGCGCAATCCTTTGGCGGGGCTCAACCACTCGATGAACTGAACGCCCACCATGCGGCTCCATCGCCCCATCAAGCGCTCATAAGTTTCGCCGTCGTTAAATTGGGATTGGGTCAAGGGCTGCACTCCTTTTGTGGGGAGGTTAGGAGCGGGCGGAACACAATGCCAGCGGGAATTTGAAAGGAAAGTGTAGAGCCCTCATCCCCCTTCGGGACCTTCTCCCATCCCAAGCGGGACGGGAGAAGGCGGATGGATTTGGTATCATGTAGATAAAGGTGGGTTCTTGCCTTCTCCCGTTTGCTCGCAAATGGGAGAAGGTGGCCGAAGGCCGGATGAGGGCTCTTCTAACCTGCCATGTATTTCGGGAACCAACCTTCATGCGCGGTTTTGAGTTCGGCCACAGTGATCGACACATCGCCGAATTTTAAATCAGCACTGGTCGTCACTTTGCCGATCGCGATAGCATGACCGGATGAAACGATCTTCGCGGCATCAGCAGCCTTCGCCGTCACCACATAGCGCGCCTGGTCTTCGCCAAAGAGCTGCTCATGGGTAAGTCCAGCAAGCGAAGCCCCAAGTCCTGAAGCCATGGCCATTTCGATAATTGCGATGGCAAGTCCACCATCCGAAACATCATGCACGGCAGTAAATTGCGAAGCGTTGATGAGGCCGCGCACAAAGTCCCCATTCTTCTTCTCAACGCCAAGATCAACTGGCGGCGGCGCACCTTCCTCGCGGCCCAGAATTTCGCGCAGATAAATTGATTGGCCGAGATGTTTGCCGTGACCGCCAACCAGCAGGATGACATCGCCATCAGCCTTGAAGGCCATGGTCGTCATCTTGCTCAAATCCTTGAGAAGACCCACGCCACCAATGGCGGGTGTCGGCAAAATCGCCTGGCCGTTGGTTTCGTTGTAAAGCGAGACGTTGCCAGAGACGACCGGATAATCCAGTGCCCGGCAGGCGGCATCAATGCCTTTGAGCGCCATGACGATCTGGCCCATGATTTCAGGTTTTTCGGGATTGCCGAAATTCAAATTGTCGGTGATCGCGATGGGCTCAGCCCCAACGCAAGTCAGGTTGCGCCAGCTCTCAGCCACGGCCTGCTTGCCGCCTTCAAAAGGATCAGCCTGCACATAGCGCGGCGTCACGTCCGTGGTGACTGCAATCGCCTTGTTGAGACCAACGCGAACAACCCCAGCATCGCCACCCGGAATTTGCGCCGTATTGGAACCGATGAGCGAGTCATATTGCTCCCACACCCAGCGGCGTGAGCACATGTCGGGCGAGCCGATGATTTGCAAAAGCGCCGCCTTCAAATCCTTCGGCGCGGGCACGTTTTCAACAACGGCAGGTTTTTTCCCCTCAACCCACGGCCTGTCATATTCAGGCGCCTGGTCACCCATCTGCTTGATCGGCAGATCGGCTTTCACTTCGCCCTGATGCTTGATCACAAAACGCAATGTATCCGTGGTCTTGCCGATAATGGCAAAGTCCAAGCCCCATTTGTGGAATATGGCTTCCGCTTGTTTTTCAAGTTCGGGCCGCAGAACCATGAGCATGCGCTCCTGGGATTCCGACAGCATCATCTCGTAAGCCGTCATGCCCGTCTCGCGGCAAGGCACCTTGTCGAGATCGAGTTCAATCCCAAGATCGCCCTTGGCCCCCATTTCAACAGCCGACGATGTTAGCCCCGCAGCACCCATATCCTGAATGGCGATGACAGCACCCGAAGCCATCAATTCAAGACAGGCTTCGAGCAGGCATTTCTCGGTGAACGGATCGCCCACTTGCACGGTGGGGCGCTTTTCATCGGCCTTGTCGTCAAATTCGGCCGACGCCATGGTGGCGCCATGAATGCCGTCGCGGCCCGTCTTGGCGCCGAGATAGACGACCGGCAGTCCAACGCCTTTGGCCTTGGAGAGAAATATCTTGTCAGCATCGGCAATGCCAACAGCCATGGCATTGACCAGAATATTGCCGTTATAGCTTGAATGGAAATTTACTTCTCCGCCAATGGTCGGAACGCCAAAGGAATTGCCATAGCCGCCAATGCCCGCCACCACGCCGGAAACCAAATGCCGTGTCTTGGGATGATCGGGTGCTCCAAAGCGCAAGGCGTTGAGCGAAGCGATGGGTCGTGCCCCCATTGTGAACACGTCGCGCAAAATGCCGCCAACACCAGTAGCCGACCCCTGATAAGGCTCGATGAAGCTCGGGTGGTTGTGGCTTTCCATCTTGAAAATAATGGCCTGGCCATCATCAATATCGATGACGCCGGCATTCTCGCCCGGACCCTGCAACACGCGCGGGCCCTTGGTGGGCAACGTTTTCAACCACTTTTTGGAAGATTTGTAGGAACAATGCTCGTTCCACATAGCCGAGCAAATGCCAAGTTCGGTCATGGTGGGTTCGCGGCCCAAAAGCTTCAAAAACCGGTCATATTCATCCGGTTTCAGGCCATGGGCGGCGACAACGGCGGGAGTGATCTTGGGTTCTGCGGCGGGCTTCATTTCCGCCGTTTAGCGCCAAGGAATGCGATTCACAAACCCTATTCGGGCCGCCATTTTGCCTGCTTTTCAGGCACCGGTTCTTCGTTCAAACGGGCTGGCCAAATTTGGCGCTTTTCCCGCAAGGCTTCGTTCATTCGCCGCAAGTCCGATTCTCTTTCGGCATCGCAGGCTTTCTTCTCAAACATCGACTTCTGCACGGTTTAACCTCCCGTGATAAGGTTGCTTCCCAACGTCAACGAGATTGCGCGGGGGAAATTGCAGAATGGTAAATATCGAAGGCCGTGGCGAGAAAGTGGTTAGTGAAGTATCAATCCTAAGCCGCGACGAGATTGAACATGGGAACCTCAAACAGCGCACTGTAATCATCAGCTGCTGCGGGCTGCGTCTTTGCCCGGTGCAAGTTCAAATTGATTACATTGGCCACTGAATAGCGGCGCTTCATGCGCGCCTGCAACGCATTGCGGAAAAGCCGGGCCATTTCGATATCTTCGGGGTTGGATTGGTTCACGGTGATTGGCGCTAACAGCATTTTGAAATCCTCATGATGATCTGGGATGAAACTGACTGAAAATTTCCGCACGTAGACCGTGCAGTCAGTTGCAGTTCATGCGAGGCGGCGCAGTTAATCAAGGGTTAACAGATGCCAGAGTTGACACTTGATTGACCATGTAGGGAGAGTTTGAATTAATCGCCCAAGGCAAACGCACGGGGGCCAACAGAAGCTCAGGCCGCCAGCAAACTTTCAAAGAGCGGCAGGCAATCCGTCTTGCCATGCAAAGCTTCAATCATGTTCTCGGGGTGGGGCATCATGCCGATCACATTGCCGCCCTTGTTCACAATGCCCGCAATGTCATTCAAAGCGCCGTTGGGATTGCTGTCTTCAACATAACGGAAGACCACACGGCCTTCGCCTTCAAGCTGCTTCAGGGTTTCGGCATCGCAAATATAATTGCCTTCGCCATGGGCCACGGGGCAGGAGATAACCGTACCCTTCACCATCTTGTTGGTGAAGAACGTCTGATTGTTCTCAATTCGCAATTTCACCTCGCGGCACACAAAGCGAAGCTGGGCGTTGCGGACCAGAGCACCAGGCAGAAGACCCGCTTCGGCGATGATCTGAAAACCGTTGCAAACGCCGAGAACCTTAAGACCCTTGGCCGCCTTGGC
>JBDSTO010000015.1:0-14371 GCA_039928255.1 Aestuariivirga sp.
TGGCATTTGCATGAATGTTGACATCGCGTAATGTTCTGCCAATTTGTGGGCGAGAGCAGGCGGAATCGCATTGCCTGGCGCAGCATCTGTGCGACGCGTTTAACTGGGAGAAAGATCATGGCCGACAAAAAACCAAACGACGGTGTGGACGTCACCAAGGCTTGGGCTGCAACGCAGGGACAACAGAGTTCCGCCACCAGGCTTCGTATTTTCTCGCTCATTTGCTGGGCCATCGCCATTGCCGGTGAAGGTGTTGGCATTTACTTCCTCAAACAGCACAAGTTCGACGTTGGCGCTGGCGGGGGCAATCTTCCGCTGCTGGTCGGCCTTCTGGTCGGCATCGCCGTGTTCGCCATTGCCGGCAACCTGATGTGGAAGGCCGCCAACCGTCATAATCCGGCGAGCAAGGCCGATGGTTTCCGCTTCTTTGTGCAGAACCAGCTCGGCGCCATCATCACGCTCATTGCCTTCCTGCCCTTGCTTGTCCTGATTTTCATGGACAAGGATATGGACCCCAAGAACAAGCAGGTCGCAGGCGGCATCGGCGCTGTCCTCGCAGTGATCGCCGTCTTGTTCGGCGTGAATTTGAAGCCGCCATCGGTTGAGCAATATACGCAAGACATGAATGCCTGCGCCACGCAGATCAAATCCGGCCAGCCGACGACAGCCTGTTCGCCAGACGTTGCGGCCCAGGCGCAAGACATCGCGCGTGATACCAACGACATCACGGCCGCCACCAAATCCACCGCCAACCCCAATGGTGTTGATGTGGTCTATTGGATTGCACCTGAACCCGGCCAGACGAAATCATCTGACCCGCACGTCTTCCATCTGTGCGAACAGGTGAGCCCGCTCAATGGCAAGACGATCAATCACGGCTCAGTCACCGAAGCCTACGCCCAAAACGCCATCCGCATCACCAAGCAGATCGACATGGAACAGAAGCAATGCGGGTTTGTGGCGCCGTAATCAAACACAAATAACCAACCTCTCCCCTCAAGCGGGGGAGGGGTTTCAAAATTTGGGTTAAGACGGGCCAGATGAAGGCCGTTCAAATTGGCAATGGTCCTGTAAAGGAGAGCTTGCATGCAACCATTTAAGTTCACTGTGGCGCTGGCCGCTTGGATGGCGGTTGCTGGCATGGCCCAAGCTGGCCAAAGCAGCTTTGGCGAAAAGGCTGATGGCGTCGTCGTCTCCTACGACAATACGCAATGGGATGCATCAAAGCTGGTCGGCCATCCCTATTTTGTCTGCAACGCGCCGGATTGCGGCACAGCGAGCTGCATGGTGTTGGCCTCCCTCGACCCGGACTTTGCCGTATGGCCCGAAAAGATAGATGAAGCGTCGCTCGCTGCCCTGCAGAATGATTTTCTCGATTATGTAAAATCGGGCGGCCACAATGATGCCGAGGTTGTGGCGCCAATGCAGGCCGTCAAAATTGGCAGCCACGATGTAATTTACGGGGCGATCGCCAACAAGAAATCAGACGGTTCACTGTCATCGCGCTATATGATGCGTGAGGCAGGCGGGCCACGCATCGTAACCTGCGAAGGCGATGCTGGCGATCTGACCAAGCTCAAGCCACAAATCGACATCCTGGTCGGCGGGATGACTTTCTACCAGAAGTAAGGCGGCAGCCAGCAAGCGAGCCCCAGCGGTGTTGAGGTCGTCTATTGGATCGCACCCGAGGCCGGACAAACCAAGTCGTCTGACCCGCACGTGTTCCATCTGTGCGAAGCCGTGAGCCCGCTCAACGGCAAGACCATCAATCACGGCTCAGTCACCGAAGCCTACGCCCAGAACGCGATCCGGATTACAAAGCAGATCGACATGGAACAGAAGCAATGCGGGTTTGCGGCGGCGCAGTAGCCCAATAGGTTCGGGAAGGCGGTAGGGGCCATCTGCTAGTTTTTGCTGAATCCCATTTCTTCACGCAATTTTGTCCAAGCTGAAATATCTCTAACTTTCGGCCAAAGCTTCAGTTGTGTCATTCGGATTTGGGCAGTCCTTAAACTGACAAGCATTGATTGCGCTGCGTCATCAGGTGATTCAAACTCCCGAAGGAGATGTTCGGGCGCCAAGAAAGCTGCAGCGAACTCATTTGCTTGCCACTCGGCGCTACGCGACTGAAACATCGCCCTACTCTTTTCGGGCATACGGTTGAGAACTCGATGCCCTTCGTGAAGAAACAAGTGTCCGATTTCATGGGCAGCCGTAAATCGCGCGTGCGGCTCATCGCTTAGCAGTTTCTGGTAGCTGGCGAGATTGAAAGTGATACGCGGGGGAGAAAATTCAGTCTGAGCTTCGGCAAAGCCCCCATTTTCGAGCTTAATCTCGTCGACCACCGCAAAATCGTATTGCGGCACTAAGTTGCGTAAATGATGCTCTAGAATTCCACAAAGATTTGGTACGTAGGAATCTGCGAACCCTAACATGCACCTCAGGTTCTGAGCACCTGCATGTATGGTCTTAGCGCTCAGAGCCGATACAAGCCAGTCATTCATAAACTTTCTCCCCACGATCCAAAATCTCACGAATGCGATCAACTTCATTCGGGCTAAGCGAATTGAGCCGGCGTGAAACTTCAAATGCAAATTTTGCTGTCGCTGGATTTTTTGGTTTGAACTCAATTACGTTGCTGACGATAATCGCGCTCGAAATGAGTTCTTCGCGTCCAGTGGAATCGAGATGAAACCAAGCAGCCACTCTTTCGGGGTATCCGTCAGGAATTGATCGGTTCCCTAACTCAATAGCGGAAACCAGCGAAACACTAACTTTAAGAGCTTCTGCTTGATCGGCGAGATACAACCCTCTTTCCGCACGGAGGTTTTTGCAAATTTCACCAAAAGATCGCTGCTTCTCTACCATATATTGTGCCTTTCATAAAATCGAACCCAATATATGCGATATTCTACAAAATTGTAGAACAGTCAAGCAGAATGTTTCTACCTCTTCGGCCCGCGATAAGCCCTGGTCCCCGCTTTGCCAGCCTTACTTCCAGCCCTCCGCGGAGCCTCGCCCTTGGGCCAGCTTTCTTCCGGGCCTTGGATATTTGAGTTCTTCGCCAGCGGGTCTTCCATCACCGCAAGCTCAACCGCCTTCAACCGCTTGACCTCGTCGCGCAGCCGTGCGGCCTCTTCGAATTCCAAATTCGCCGCCGCTTCGCGCATGCGCTTTTCCATGTCGGCCAGAACCTTGGCGAGGTTGTGCCCGACCAGCGGCAGGCCATCTTCGGACAGTCCCGCACCCACCTGCACATGGTCGCGCTCATACATCGAGCCCATGATGTCGCCGATGTTCTTCTTGATCGATTGCGGCGTGATGCCATTGGCGGTGTTGTATTCGACCTGTTTTTCGCGGCGGCGATTGGTCTCGGCGATGGCGCGCTCCATCGAACCCGTCACCTTGTCGGCATACATGATGACGCGGCCGTCGACATTGCGCGCCGCACGTCCAATGGTCTGCACCAGTGAAGTCTCCGAACGCAGGAAGCCTTCCTTGTCGGCATCGAGAATGGCAACGAGCGCACATTCAGGAATGTCGAGACCTTCGCGCAACAGGTTGATGCCGATCAACACGTCAAACGCACCAAGCCGCAAGTCGCGCAGGATTTCGATGCGCTCCAGCGTGTCGATGTCGGAATGCATGTAACGCACGCGCACCCCTTGCTCATGCATGTATTCGGTGAGGTCTTCCGACATGCGCTTGGTGAGCGTGGTGATCAACACGCGCGCCCCCGTCAGCGCCACGGCCTTGCATTCCGCCACCACATCATCAACCTGCGTCTTGACCGGACGGATGAACACCGGAGGATCAATGAGGCCGGTTGGGCGAATGACCTGCTCGGCAAACACACCGCCGGTCTGGGTCAGTTCCCAGCTTCCGGGTGTAGCCGAGACAAAAAGCGTCTGCGGCCGCATGGCTTCCCACTCTTCAAAACGCAACGGCCGATTGTCGATGCACGACGGCAGGCGGAAACCATATTCCGACAGCGTGGCCTTGCGGTTAAAGTCGCCCTTGAACATGCCGCCGATCTGCGGAACAGTGACATGGCTCTCGTCAATGAACACCAACGCATTGTCGGGCAGATATTCAAACAGGGTCGGCGGCGGCTCGCCGGGCTTACGGCCCGTGAGATAGCGCGAATAGTTTTCAATGCCAGCGCAAGATCCCGTGGCCATCATCATCTCAATGTCGAACATGGTGCGCTGCTCAAGCCGCTGCGCTTCGAGAATGCGACCCGCGTTGTTGAATTCGGCGAGACGAATGCGCAGATCATTCTTGATCCGCATCACGGCCTGTTCAAGCGTCGGCTTCGGCGTCACATAATGCGAATTGGAATAGATCTTGACCTGGTCAAGCTCGGCCTTTTTCTGGCCGGTCAGCGGATCAAATTCAGAAATTGACTCGATCTCATCGCCAAACAGCGAGAAGCGCCAGGCGCGATCTTCAAAATGCGAGGGGAATAATTCGATTGTGTCGCCGCGCACGCGGAAGCTGCCGCGCACAAAATTCTGGTCATTGCGCCTGTAATGCAGTGCTACGAGATCGGCAATCAATTGACGTTGTGGCAAGCGCTGGCCCTTCTTAACAGGGAAGGCCATGGCCGAATAAGTCTCGACGTCGCCGATGCCATAGATGCAGGAGACGGAGGCCACCACGATCACGTCATCGCGTTCGAGCAAGGCGCGGGTTGCTGAATGGCGCATCCGGTCGATCTGCTCGTTGATGGCGCTTTCTTTTTCGATGTAAGTGTCCGAGCGCGCCACATAGGCTTCCGGCGTGTAGTAGTCGTAGTAGGAAACGAAATATTCCACCGCATTGTTCGGAAAGAAATTCTGGAACTCGCCATAAAGCTGCGCGGCCAAAGTCTTGTTGGGTGCCATGATCAGGGCAGGGCGGTTGGTGGCCTCGATGATCTTGGCCATGGTGAAGGTCTTGCCCGAGCCCGTCACGCCGAGCAGAACCTGGTTGCGCTCATTGGCCTGAACGCCGTTGACCAACTCGGCAATGGCCGTTGGCTGGTCGCCCTTGGGCGAATAGGGCGAGACGACCTCAAGCCTCTTGCCGCCTTCGGACTTTGGCGGCTTCACGGGCTTGTAGGGCGTGAACATGGGCAAGGCGGTGACATCAGGGCGCAAGCCCGTCATCAAACCCGCCGCACTCTCTGGCAGTTCATAGCCTTCAAGGGCAGGTTGCGGTGCCTCGGCGAATCCGCCTTCTTGTCGTGAATGTCCCATGGGGGGGATATAAGGCTTCACACCGCCAATCAAAAGCCCTCCTGCTGACATCTGCTGTCAGCAGGGAATTCCGCTAGGCCTTGGCCCGCCCCGCGGTCCTGCGCCCGCTGTTCTTCGCCAGTGACTGACGCAAATCCGACAGAGTGCTGCGGAGATCCATGACGTTAGCCAATTTCATCTCTGTCGCCTCGGCGATGCAGGCCGGGATATGCGCCGTGCGCGCTTGCAGCTTTTGGCCCGCAGTGGTGAGCGAAACAATGACTTGCCGTTCATCAGCAGGGTTGCGCCGCCGCTTGACCAGACCGCTGGCCTCCATGCGCTTGAGCAGGGGGGTGAGCGTGTTGGTTTCCAGCCCCAATTTGTCGCCAATCTGCTTGACCGGCAGCCCATCCGCCTCCCACAGAACCACTAACACCACATACTGTGCATAGGTGATATTCAAAGGCTCAAGCAGGGGAACATAAAGCCGGTTCATGGCGTTATTGGCCGCATAGAGGCTGAAACACAAAAGGTCCTGCAAGCGGGGAGTGAAATGCGTCTGGCTCATGGCTCACCTGTGAAATATCGTACGCGATCTTATCGAAAAGCTTTGACTCCGCCAATCGAATTATCTATCGCAGACGATGTAATCGCAAACGATAGGAAATGCAACATGACAATCACCCCCATCTATTCCATTTCAGCCACGGCCACCGGCGGCGGCCGCAACGGCAAAGTCAAAACCTCGGATGGATCCTTCGATTTGACCATGGCAACGCCCAAGGATATGGGCGGCAGCGGCAATGGCAATAATCCTGAGCAGTTGTTCGCCACTGGCTATGCGGCCTGCTATCTGGGGGCCATGCGCTTTGCGGCCAGCCAGGACAAGACCTTGGTGAAGGTGCCTGATGATGCCACGGTGACATCAACCGTTGGCATCGGCGCGCGCGCTGACAAGGGCTTTGGCCTCACCGTGAAACTCGCTGTGCATTTGCCGGGTGTCGACAAGGCAGAAGCTGAGCGCGTTGCCGCCGCCGGCCACGAAATCTGCCCTTATTCCCACGCCACAAAGGGCAACATCACCGTCGAGACCGTTGTGGTCTGATGACGTCGCCGGCAACGCTGCGTGAGCGTTGCCGGTTCTTACCCACGCAGTTTCGCGGCGAGGTAGGGTGAAAGAAATGCCACAAGAAGACTATAGACCATCAACCCGCCTGCCAGCGGGTTGATTTCGTTGATGATCTGATCAGCATTCATGCCCTGCAACAGGCCAATGGATATCTCGAAAGCAAAGGTTAGCACAACCCAGAGAGCGCCAAGACCAAGCAGCGCTTTCGTGCTTTGCAAGCCAACCCAGCGCGATGTAAAAAATGTCATCGCGAAGACAATGCAGGCCGCAATCGGCCAGCCGATCAGGTTTGCCGTCTCTCGCCCAACCCGTGGCACCAGAAAGATTGAACGCAGAATCCCGTGAACGGTTTCAAGCACCATGAATCCACACCAGACCAGAACCCCACGTCCCATCAATGCTCTCCTTGGGGCCAGTCTAGCCTGTTTTCCGAACCGCGCCCTGCAAATTCGGCATGGGGTGTCGCTGTTGCGTGGGCGGCATGCATTCGATATATCGAATGGAACATAACGAATTCAAATATCCAGGAGAACCTATGTCACACAATCTCAAATTCTTCATAGATGGCACATGGGTCGATCCTGTTACACCGCGCACGACCGATGTCATCAATCCGGCCACCGAAGAAGCCTTCACCAAAATTTCGATGGGCAGTGCCGCTGATGTGGACAAGGTCGTAGCCGCGGCACGGCAGGCTTTTCCGGCCTGGTCGGTGACGTCGCGCGAAGAGCGCATAGCACTTCTGCGCCGCATCCTCGCCCACTACATGAAGCGTTATGATGACATTGCCGAAGCCGTGTCGCGGGAAATGGGCGCACCATTGGCCATGGCAAAATCCGACCAGGCCTATACCGGCAAAGCCCATATTGAATCGACCATCAAGGCGCTGGCAAGTTTTGAATTTGAAGAGCAGCGTGGGAGCACCCGCGTGGTGCGCGAGGGCATTGGTGTGGTGGGCCTGATCACGCCGTGGAATTGGCCTTTGAACCAGATTGCCTCAAAGGTGGCTCCGGCCATTGCTGCCGGCTGCACCATGATTTTGAAACCCAGCGAGTTGTCGCCCATCAGCGCGATCATTTTCGCTGAGGTGATGGAGGCGGCAGGCACGCCCGCTGGCGTGTTCAACTTGGTCAACGGCGATGGCCCATCCGTGGGGGGGGCCATGTCGGCCCATCCCGATATCGATATGATGTCATTCACGGGCTCGACGCGTGCGGGCATTATGGTCGCAAAATCAGCGGCTGATACGGTAAAGCGTGTTTCGCAGGAATTGGGCGGAAAATCTCCCAATGTCATTCTGCCCGATGCTGATCTCGAACTCGCAGTCACCAAGGGTGTGAAAACCTGCCTTGAAAATTCCGGCCAGTCCTGCAACGCACCCACCCGCATGCTGGTTCAGCGCGGACAACACGATCAGGCCTTGGCCATTGCCAAGAAAGTTGCTGAAACTCATAAAGTTGGCGACCCGCAGGCCAAGGACACCGTGCTTGGTCCCGTGGTGAGTGCCGCGCAGTTCGCCAAGATTCAAGGCCTCATCGAGACCGGCATCAAGGAAGGCGCCACCTTGGTGAGCGGCGGCCTTGGGCGGCCCGAGGGCTTGAACCGGGGCTTCTATGTGCGCCCCACGATCTTTGGCAACGTGACGCCAGACATGACCATCGCGCGTGAGGAAATTTTCGGACCCGTGTTGTCGATCATGCCCTACGACACCGAGGAACAGGCAATCTCCATTGCCAATGACACGGTCTATGGCCTCTCGGCCGCCGTCGCCAGCCGTGATATCGCCCATGCCCGCAAGGTGGCGCGGCAGTTGCGGGCAGGACAAGTCAAAATCAATTCCCCCGCCTGGGATACGTCAGCACCCTTTGGCGGTTACAAGCAGTCGGGCAATGGCCGCGAATATGCCGATTTCGGCATTCACGATTTTCTCGAAGTGAAAGGCATCATCGGCTACGGCGCGGAATAGTCCACACTATGGACCGCGAGATTTCAAACTATAGCAATCGATAGGCCGCATAAGCTGTCAGCCCGAGGGCCAGAGCTAAACCGCCCAGGATTACATAGGCTCCCTTGGTCATACTGCCGATGATCTTTTTAATTTCGGCGCGGTCATTCACATTGGGAAACGGCGTGGTGGGCGCTTTCACCCCCAGAAACTTGCAGAGCGGCTTCCACCCGTCTGTAACGGTGAACACCAGCAATTTGTCGGGCGGCACCGCGGCCTTCACGTCTTCAATATGGGCGTAATATTCGGCAATGGCCTTGGCTTTATCGTCGATTGTGCCTTTGTGATTGCGTTGCCAAATGAGCTTGTGAGACATGTCGCCAAACTTGCGACCAAAGGGGGTGAACCACTCCAGCACTTTGAACTGCCAAACATTTTCGGTGAAATAAATCGTGTCGATGGTGCTTTCATACCAGGCCTCAGCACCGCGCGGATGGAGCGTGAGAAGTATCTTGGCGTCTGGATAAGCGACCATCAGCTCGCGCCAAACACAGCAGGTTGGATTGTCCACAGCTGCTGTGTAGCCCGCCAAAATGGCGTCCCAATTTTGTTGGGTGCCCGCCGGTTCGTTGGCCACTTTGCGCCAAAAGTCCAAATGACTGGCGTTGGCTTTGTTCTGGATCACCTCAATCATGTGGTAACAGGGAAACCCAAGTTCTTTCAATGCCGTGTAGGTCGACATTGTACCCGTGCGACCGTACCCCACGCCAATGACTTTTAAAGTCATGATCCAGCTCCTTATTCAGAAGTCCCCAAGGGTGAGATTAGACAGAGGCCGATCAAAAGCAATGGCAAATACCTGTGTCTCAACGAGGGGAGGGCACTTGCCTATTCGTCATCGGAGACTAGTCTTCCAGCCTTGGCGAGTCCCGGACAAGAGGATGGCCAAGGGGACAACAAAAAGGGGACGTTCAAGATATGAAACTGATTAATCCGTCACCCTCGCTTTACAACGAGGACCTGGCCCCCGCGACCGAACGGAAATGGGGCGCCTTTTCGATTTTCAACGTCTGGACATCCGACGTTCACTCCCTCTGGGGATATTATCTTGCTGCGAGCCTGTTTTTGCTCTGCGGCAACTTCTTCAACTTCGTCATCGCCATAGGCATTGGTTCGATCATCATCTATTTTCTGATGAACCTGGTGGGCCAGGCAGGCGTGCGCACAGGCGTGCCATATCCTGTATTGGCGCGTGCCTCTTTCGGAACATTCGGGGCCAACATTCCAGCACTCGTCCGCGCCGTTGTTGCGTGCTTCTGGTATGGGGCACAAACCTCCGCGGCTTCGGGTGCCATTGTCGCCTTGTTGACACGTAACCAGGGCATTGCCGACTTCAATGCCAGTAGCCACATGCTAGGGCATTCCACCCTGGAAGTGATCTGCTTTGTTGTTGTGTGGGCATTGCAACTGCTGATCATTCAGAGGGGCATGGAAACAGTCCGCAAGTTCCAGGATTGGGCCGGGCCTGCAGTTTGGATCATGATGTTGATCCTGGCGATCATTCTGGTCATCAAGGCCGGAACGATTTCTTTCGGCAGCGACATTCCCGCTGACAAATTGGTTGCAGCCACTGCTGATGCTGGTGTTCCGGGAACGCCAGGTTCCTTTGCAGCGCTTGCTGCAGTTGCAGCCACATGGGTTACTTATTTTGCGGCTCTCTATTTGAACTTTTGCGACTTCTCGCGCTATGCGCCAGATGAGGCGACCGTGAAGAAAGGCAACATGTGGGGCCTTCCCGTCAACCTGTTGCTGTTCTGCCTCGTGGCAGGCATCACGACCACTGCGGCTTATACCGTCTATGGCGAATTGCTGCTGCACCCTGACCAGATCTCGGCCAAGTTCGACAACTGGTTCTTGGCGCTGCTGGCTGCGCTCACCTTTGCGGTGGCCACACTGGGTATTAACGTCGTGGCGAATTTCGTGTCGCCCGCCTTTGATATCTCCAACGTGTTCCCCCGTCAGATCGACTTCAAGAAGGGCGGCTACATTGCGGCGTTGATTGCCTTGGTGCTTTATCCATTCGCACCTTGGAATGGTGGGGCCGCACACTTTGTCGGCTTGATTGGTTCAGTCATGGGGCCGATCTTCGGCATCATGATGGTGGATTATTATTTGATCCGCCAAGGCAAAGTGGATGTTGCCGCTCTCTACCAGGAAAATGGTGAATTCAGATTTGCCGGAGGTTGGCACATCAACGCGTTCATCGCCCTGATCATTGGTGCCTTGTTCTCGACCATTCTGCCAAACTTCACTTCGGTGCTGCCAGATTGGTGGGGCGTTTATGGTTGGTTCTTCGGTGTAGCCATCGGTGGCGGCGCATATTACCTTCTGAAACAATTCGTTAAGTAGAAAAATGGGTAAGGCGCGGGATGAATTTCCCGCGCCTCTGCCATGACTTGACGATTCAAACTGAGATGGGCTTATAAGCGCATGCCAAATTTATCCCTTCCAGCATTGCTGCCCATCGCCCTTCTCATCTGTTCAAATGTCTTCATGACATTTGCGTGGTATGGCCATCTGAAATTCACCGATCGCCCGCTCTGGGTGGTAATCCTGGTGAGTTGGGGGATAGCTTTTTTTGAATATTGTCTGGCCGTTCCCGCCAATCGTTGGGGCATCGCGCACTATTCACCCGCCGAACTCAAGACCATGCAGGAGGTCATCACCTTCTCAGTCTTCATTGTGTTCTCGGTATTCTACCTGGGTTCGAATATCACACTGCAGCATGTGTTCGGCTTCACACTAATAGCCATCGGTGCCGCCGTGGTGTTTCGCGCCTGACTCGTTACCAGTCCAACGTTTGGTTACGCGTTGATGGTGATGTGATCGGGCGGAAGGCCCTGATTGTGGCGTTCGACCATTGCGATGAAAGCGGCCTCCAGATGCTTTGTATAAGCAGGCACCTCGAACAGCGGTGACGTGTCGCGGCTATCCCGCAAGCGCTTAGTCAATTCGGCAAGGCGCTGCGGGTCTCGGGCTAAGGAGATGGCCAAAGACTTGTACTCGTCAAACGAATGGGTGATCAGTTCCGGCAACCCCATCGTAGTGAGCAAACTGGCTGCTACTCTACTGGCAAAACTCTCGCCCGCATAAGTCAGGATTGGTAGTCCGCCCCACAAGGTATCTGCCGCAACCGTGTGCGCATTGTACGGGAACGCGTCCAGAAAAAGGTCAGCGCATTTGAAGCGCTCGAAATAGTCAGGCCCCGAAACCTTTGAGGCAAAAATCAGCCTTGTTGGATCAAGGTCCCGAGCTTGCGCTTCACGCCGGAGATTGTTTTCAGCTTCCTCGTTACCTCCCGGAAGCCAAAGCACGCTACCGGGGATCTGTTTCAGGATATCTGCCCACACGTCAAACATGACGGGCGTGAGCTTCCGGAGATTATTCAATGCACAAAAGACAAAGCCCGTTTCAGGCAAGCCAGCATCAAGCCTCGAAATAGACCGTGTGGGGGCAGCGCGGCTGCGATCATTGGGAAAAAATGAGTGCGGCAACCTGACGATTTTTTCAACATAACCGTCTTCGCTGCCAACAGGCACCACGACGGAATCTGCGATGATATATTGAACGGCCTCTATGCCAAGAGTTCCGGGGTAACCCAGATAGTTGATTTGAATGGGTGCAATGCCACGCGAAAAAATTCCAGTCATTGCATCACCCGTATAACCTGCCAAATCGATTGCAATATCGAGGTGCCGCGCATCGAGGGTTTTTACTGCCTCTTGTTGCGTGAACATGCGGATTGATTGATAACTATCGGCAGCATGGATCATGCGGTGCTGCATGTTGTCGGTGGTGGGCAGACCCAACGAAAAGAGCTCGATTCGGAACTTGCGGCGGTCATGGTGTTCGATCACCCCGGCGAGAAGTTGCGAAACCGGATGATTTTTAAAATCAGGCGAAAAATAACCAACTTTGATTGGCCTTTCGGAGTAGGCAATTTTAGGGTAAAATTGCAATTTGCGTGGGGGAAACTTTTGGGCGTTTCGAACAACCATGTTCTTCTGCAAAAACGGGGAATCGACCATCTGCAGAAAAAGCAACTCTCCCCCAGAGCTCGGCTTCTTTTCTACAAGTTCCTGGAATTGTTTTAGGTCGCTTTCATAGTTGTCCCAAATACTGAGGACGGCCTTTTCCATCAATATCTTAGGGGAAATATCTTGCCCTTCACCAGTACGTGCATTCCTGTAGATGTCCGCCGCTTCGTTGTTGCGCCCCATCGCTTGGAGTGCTTTTGCGATGGAAATTTCAAGGTCGGGTCGTTTGCACCCATGTTCCTCTGCTGTTTTGAGGCTCTTGAGAGCCTTGTCAAAAAAATCCAATTCATGGAGGCTTAGTCCGCGCACAAAATATGCATCGGCGTAATGAGAACGCAAATCGATCGCCTTGCCCAAGTTCATGAGGGCCATTTGGTGCTGTTTGAGTTTGTGAAGCAGACTGCCGCGGTTGAAGTGAGCCTCGGCAAAATCGGGCTTCAGCTTGATGGCCTCATTGAAACTTTCAAGTGCTTCCAAATCCCGGTGTTGAGACCAGAGATTGAGGCCAAGGGCATCGTAGATTTTGGCGTTTTTGGGTTGCAGTCGTAACGAAGCGCGATAGCTGGCTTCTGCTTCCTCAAACCTCTCCATTTCCTGGAGACATGTGCCCAAATTCAAATGGGCCGCAGCGAAGTTGGGATCAATCGCCAGTGCTTGGCGGATCAATGCCGCACCTTCCTCATATCGCTCCTCACTCACGCGAATGAGCCCCAGTAAATGAAGGGTTTCATCATGCTTGGGATTTTGTGTCAAAATCTGGTGATAGAGCGCTTCGGCCTCAACGAGTTTGCCTTGCTGGTGCAGCGCCAACGCTTTCTTGAACGACTCTTGAACGGTCTCGATCATGCAATTCCTTGATGAGATTTGGTCTTCACGAATTCTGAGGCTGTGAATCCTTGTAAATAGAGCAGGGCGGTTAGATTGCCATGATTGATCACAAATTGTGCCTGCTCTTGGACGGCGGGCTTGGCGTGAAGGGCAACACCCATGCCTGCGGCTAGCAACATGGGGATGTCGTTCGCTCCATCGCCCACTGCTAGAACATCTGCATGGGAAATGCCCTGCGTCTGGCAAATGCGGGTAAGCGCCTCAACCTTGGCGCGGCTGCCTAAAATCGGTGTGGCAACTTCTCCGGTCAATTTGCCATCTGAAATCAGCAGAGTGTTGGCTTGGTTATCCTGAAAGCCCAGAGCCTTAGCCACATGTGACGTGAAAGCCGTGAAGCCGCCTGACACGAGCGCGCTATGAGCCCCGTGTCGCCGCATCGTGGCAACAAGCTCAGCGCCGCCCTCCATGAAAGTAATCCGCTCACGGAGCAATTGTGCAATCACACCTTGATCGAGCCCCTTGAGCAAGGCCACCCTTTCTTTGAGCGCCCCTTCAAAATCAATTTCGCCGCGCATGGCCCGCACGGTGATCGCCTTGATCTTGTCGCCAACGCCCGCAACGACGCCAAGTTCATCGATGCATTCCTGATGAATCATGGTGGAGTCCATGTCGGCCAGCAGAATCTTCTTGCGGCGATTGGCCAGCGGCACAACATTGACATCAATGGGCAGCCCCGACACGACGGCTTTGGCAGCGGTTAAATCAAGCCCCATAAACTCCGCAACTTCACCCTGCGCAAGCCAGCGCGGTTCGACCCCCAGACGGGCCACAACATCAGCGCATATTGCGCCAGAGCCCGGCGCTGCTATGAGAACGGTAACGGAATCCATATGAACGCCCAAAATCAAAAATCGGTGGTCCTTATTGCAGGCCCCACGGCCAGCGGCAAGTCAAGCCTTGCCATGGAGATTGCAGCCGCCCGAGGTGGCGTGATTATTAACGCCGACTCGATGCAGATTTATGGCGCGTTGCGTCTGCTAACCGCGCGACCGTCGCCCGCCGATGAAGCCACGGTGCCGCATAGGCTTTACGGCCATGTGGGCGCCGAAAGCTATTCGGTGGCCCGCTGGCTTGATGAGGCCAAGTTTGAAAT
>JBDSTO010000016.1:0-4247 GCA_039928255.1 Aestuariivirga sp.
TTCTCCGCGCCACAGCGGCGATGACAGAATTTCGAGCGGCGGCGCAAGTCCACATGGTAGAAATGAGTCCGGTATTGCAGGCGCTTCAGGAAGAGAAGCTCGCTGGTGCTGCAACCTGGCACCTTTCAATCGACAGCTTGCCGGAACAGCCGATGATTTTTGTGGCCAATGAGTTTTTTGACGCGTTGCCGGTACGGCAGTTGGTGAGACGCGCAGGTGCGTGGACTGAACGGCATGTGGTTTTGGAGCATAGTGAATTGGCTTTTGCCGAAATCCCCACGCCGGGATTGCCCGCGAAGGCTGACGGCATTTACGAGGTTTCACCCATTTCTGCTGCCATCGCGCAGGAACTTGGAGTGAAGCTGCAAGCGCTCGGCGGGGCCGGGCTCATCATTGATTATGGGCACATCACATCTGCGGCGGGTGATACGTTGCAGGCCTTGAAAGCGCACAAGACTTGCGGCGTTCTTGAATATCCAGGCAGCAGCGATCTGACCGCCCATGTCGATTTCGAGTCACTTGCGCAAGGATTTAAGGCGGGCGGTGTCGAGGTTCTGCCACCCATGACGCAAGGCAAGTTCCTGAAGGCGATGGGCCTCGACATGCGCGTGAAGCGCCTCGCGCAAAAGCTCACTGGCAAGGCCGCGGAGGAATTTGTTGCAGGGGCAGCCCGGCTGGTGGATGATGGGCAGATGGGACAGCTCTTCAAGGTTTTGAGCGTGGCGCAGAAGGGCCACGGCCCGCTTTATCCTTTCGAGGTTTGATTGAGAATTACTTCAGATGAATTGAAGCTGGTGGGCGTCACCCATGGGTTTTTCACCCGCGAGGGCGGCGTTTCTCAGGGCATTTTTGCTTCGCTGAATTGCGGGCTGGGCTCTGGCGATGACGTGGCATTGGTTACTGAAAATCGAGCGCGCGTTCAGGCGGAGCTTGGGGCTGCAGCACTTGTGTCGGCTTATCAGGTGCACGGCGTTGATGTTGCAGTGGTTACCGGACCATTTGAAGAGCGGCCCCAGGTTGATGCAATGGTGAGCGCCACGCCCGGCGTTGCCATTGGTGTGTTGACGGCAGATTGCGGGCCAGTGTTATTTGCTGATGAAAAGGCCAAGGTCGTCGGCGCGTGCCATGCCGGGTGGAAAGGCGCATTGCTTGGCGTTACTGATGCCACAATCATCGCCATGGAAAAGCTTGGTGCGCGGCGGGAAAATATCGTGGCGGTTCTGGGCCCGACGATTTCAAAGGCAAATTACGAGGTGGGGCCGGAGTTTCCCAAACCCTTTCTTGCAGACAATCCAGAGGCAAAAACCTACTTCACACCGTCTGTGAAGAAGGACCATCATATGTTTGATCTGCCCAGGTTTTTGGTGGATCGCATGAAGCAGTTTGGTGTTGGCACCGTAGCCGATCTCGGCCTTTGCACTTATGCTGAAGAAGACTGGTTTTTCAGTTATCGCCGCGCCACGCACCGGGCGGAAAAGGATTATGGCCGATTGATTTCGGCGATTGGACTGACGGCTTGAAACATCTAGTGCTCATAGGGGCTTTGTTTTTGGCCGCTTGCAGCGGTCCGCAGTTGCCGTTTGAAAAACCCACGCCCGTGGCAAGCCCTGACCAATCCCTGATCGCCCCTCCGTGGGAGGCCATGGTGCAGGCTGGGCCTGATGCGGACAAAGATATTGACCTTGAAACCCTGAATGGCCCTCAAGCTGCTCCCCCGCCTGAAATGGCCGGCGCTGTTGCCCCTGCTGTTCCTGAACCGCCACCGGCACCCACTCCCAAACCCGGTGCCACGGCCATCAATGCTGTCGCGGTTTTGCCAATTGCGGGTGCGCCTGAACTTTCTGCGGCAATGGTGAAAATTCTGAGCGATGCCGGTTGGCCGATTTTAAAGGCGCCACGCAAGGACGCCTTGAGTATTCAGGGGAAGGTCACGCTTGACGCCCCCGAAGGTGCCAAGCAGCAAGTTCACTTGCATTGGCAAATTAAAACGCCTCAGGGCAAGATTTTAGGGGATGTGGCGCAGAACAATGAGATTCCGGCGGGCAGTCTTGCACATGGATGGGGCCAGAATGCCTTGGCCGCAGCGCAGGGCGGGGCAGATGGCATTGTGAAGCTGATCCAGCAATATCGTTAGCCATGTTTTCCGCAGGCCTAATGCAGCGTTTGCGTGCGCGTCATCATATTGATATAGAGCCGCAAAGAAGGGCGAGTATATGATGAAAATCGTTTCCGGCAATTCAAACAGGCCCCTTGCCGAGCAGATCTGCTCGTATTTGAATTTGCCCATCACCAAGGCCGTGGTGAAGCGTTTCAACGACATGGAAGTGTTCGTTGAGATTCAGGAAAACGTGCGCGGGCAGGACATGTTCGTCATCCAGTCCACCAGCTTTCCGGCCAATGACCATTTGATGGAATTGCTGATCATCACCGACGCCCTGCGGCGCGCATCGGCCAAACGCATTACCGCTGTCATTCCTTATTTTGGCTATGCGCGGCAAGACCGCAAACCTGGCCCCCGCACACCCATTTCATCAAAGCTGGTGGCCAACATCATCACGCGCGCCGGTGCCGACCGCGTTCTCACGATTGACCTTCACGCCGGGCAAATTCAGGGCTTTTTCGATATTCCGACGGACAATTTGTTCTCCGGCCCGGTGTTTGTGCGCGACATCAAACAACACATGGACATTGCCAACACCATTGTGGTTTCACCTGATGTGGGCGGTGTGGTGCGCGCCCGCGCACTGGCCAAAAGGCTGGATGTGCCATTGGCCATTGTTGACAAACGCCGCGAGCGGGCAGGCGAGAGCGAAGTGATGAACATCATTGGTGATGTGGCGGGCAAGAGCTGCATCCTGATTGACGATATCGTGGATTCTGGCGGCACGCTGTGCAACGCAGCCGACGCCCTGATTGCCAAGGGCGCGCGCGATGTGACGGCCTATATCACGCACGGTGTTTTATCGGGCGGAGCGGTGTCTCGAATCACCGCCTCAAAATTGAAGAACCTGGTGATTACCGATTCGATACAGCCGACTGAGGCCGTGAAGCTGGCGCGCAACATTCGCGTCATTCCGATTGCGCCGCTGCTCGGTGAAGCCATCGGCCGGACCAGCCGCGAAGAAAGTGTGTCCAGCTTGTTTGAGTAGTGTTTGTTGCCTATATAGGCGCGATGAATCCAGTCATTCAAATTTCCAACCTGTCGAAAACCTATGACTCAGGGTTTTCGGCGCTCAAAGACATCAACCTCGACATCCGCAAAGGCGAGATCTTCGCTTTGCTGGGACCTAATGGTGCGGGCAAGACGACCCTGATTTCGATCATTTGCGGCATTGTGAACAAGAGCACGGGCAGCATTCTCGTCGATGGACATGACAATGTTTCCGATTTTCGCCTGACTCGCACGATGATCGGGCTTGTGCCTCAAGAGCTTCACCTTTCGATTTTCGAGACGGTTTGGTCGACAGTGAGCTTCAGCAGGCAGTTGTTCGGCAAAGGCCGAGACGATGCCTATCTTGAAAAAATCCTGAAGCAGCTTTCATTGTGGGACAAGAAAGACAACAAGATCATGCAGCTTTCGGGCGGCATGAAGCGGCGTGTGTTGATTGCCAAGGCGCTGGCGCACCAGCCTTCGGTGTTGTTCCTTGATGAACCTTCGGCTGGCGTTGACGTTGAGCTTCGCAAGGATATGTGGAACGTGGTGCGTGAGCTTCGCGACTCTGGCGTGACCATCATCCTCACCACGCACTACATTGAAGAAGCCGAAGAGATGGCCGACCGGGTGGGCGTGATCAGCAAGGGCCAAATGATCCTGGTTGAAGACAAAGCCAAGCTGATGGCCAAGATGGGCCAGAAGAGTCTTTCGATTCATCTCGACAAGCCATTGGCAAAGCTTCCGGCCAAGCTGAAATCATTTGATGTGGCATTGGGCAGTGACGGCAGCAGCCTCAATTACAGTTATGACGCACATGCCGAGCGTCCCGACATTTCAGGGCTTTTGAAAGCTTTGGATGCGGCCAAGATTTCCTACACGGATGTCAATACGTCGCAGAAATCTCTCGAAGATATTTTCATGGGTCTGGTGAAACAATGAACTGGCGCGGCGTTTACGCAATTTTTTCGGCAGAGATGAAGCGGTTCTTTAGGACGTGGATTCAGAGCCTTCTGGCACCTGTCATTTCAACGGTACTTTATTTCGTGGTTTTCGGTGCGGCCATCGGATCGCGGATTTCGGAAATTGATGGCGT
>JBDSTO010000017.1:0-6401 GCA_039928255.1 Aestuariivirga sp.
AACAACTGGTTGCGAACTATGGCTGGCGCCAAGCCTATTTGGTTTTGGCGTTGATCGCCGCCGCCATCATGATCCCGCTGTCGCTGTTGTTGCGAAGGCCCCCTGCCTTGGTAGCAGCGGCAAGCGCGCAGCCTTCGAACCCACAAGACCGCGAAGACATGAGTGTTGGAACAGCGTTGAAGTCTCCGCAATTCATCATTCTGGCGCTCACCAATTTCTTCTGCTGCGCCACGCATTCAGGCCCGATCTTCCACACCGTGAGCTATGCCATCATCTGCGGCATCCCGGCGATGGCCGCCGTGTCGATCTACAGCCTTGAAGGCCTCGCCGGACTATTTGGCCGCGTGGGCTTTGGCGTGTTGGGCGACAAGCTGGGCGCCAAGCGCGTGTTGGTTGCGGGCCTCCTCATCCAGGCCTTCGGTGCCTTGGGGTATTTCTTTGCCAACAGCCTGTTTGAATTTTATGCGGCGGCAGCGTTGTTCGGCTTTGTCTATGCCGGCATCATGCCGCTTTATTCTGTGCTGGCGCGCGAGAATTTCCCCCTGCGCATGATGGGAACAATCATCGGCGGCACCTCAATGGCCGGAAGCTTAGGGATGGCCACAGGCCCGCTGCTCGGCGGCTGGATCTTCGACACCACGGGCGGCTACGGCTGGATGTATATTTCCTGCTTCGGTGTTGGCATCGGCGCGTTTTTGATCGCGTCGCTGTTCCGGCCATTTCCGAAAACTGCGCCTGGAATGCAAGTTTCAACTGCCTAAAATAGCGTCGTCATCCCGGCGAAAGCCGGGACCCATTTCCGCAGTATGCTCCAGGGTCAGTGGATCCTGACTTGCGTCGGGATGACGGATTAAGTGGGGGCGCCTCACCAATCCGGTGTTCTGTCCCCGCCCACAAACTGCGCACTCCTCGCCGTATACTCGAACAGCTCGATGCGCTCGCCTGATGGGCCCTTGGTCCAGGCTTGCCACGTATCGTCCACGCCATATTTCTTGTCGGTGATTTCGATGCCTTTTGAGCGCAGAACCTTGATCGCCTCATCAATGGAATTCACTTCAAGGCAGAAATGATTGATGGCGCCAAGGCTGGGGTATGGCGCATCCTTGTGCAGGAAAAATTCAATCCAGGTGCGCGCACCCGCTTCCACATAAAAGCCGATGCGCTTGCCCTCTTTCACAAACTCAAAGGCTTTGGTCATTCCTAAAACATCGCAATAGAAATGTTCGGAAGCCTCGAGATCATGCGTGAGCATACAAGTGTGCGCGATCTGGCGGACGAGTTTCATGGAGCCAATTCCTTCTCGATGGAGTTGAGTTCCGCGTTTGAGAATGACGGCTTCTCCAGCGCCTTCACGCAATCTTCAATCTGCGACGGGCGACTTGCGCCAATGAGGCATGACGTGACGGCCTTGTGCTGCAGATTCCACGCAATCGACATTTCAGCCAGTGTCTGCCCGCGTTTCTCGGCAATGATGTTGAGGCGTTTAGACCGCTCCACGGCTTCAGGCGTGATGGTGGAACTCTTCAGGAAGCCATTGCCCGTGGCGCGGCTGTCTTGGGGAATGCCGTTAAAATAACGATTGGTCAAAAGCCCCTGCGCCAAAGGCGAGAACACAATGGTGCCCATGCCGGAAGCCATAGCCGCATCAAAGCCACCCTCGATTTCAGGCTCGCGTTGCAACATGTTGAAGCGCGGCTGATGGATGAGACATGGCGTTCCCATGTCTTTCAAGATTTTCGCAGCCTCTTTGATCGCCTTGGACGGATAATTGGAAATGCCGACGTAAAGTGCGCGGCCCGAGCGCACGGCATGATCCAAAGCTCCCATGGTTTCTTCGAGCGGCGTATCAGGATCAAAACGGTGCGAATAGAAAATATCAACGTAAGCAAGGCCCAGCCGTTTCAGGCTCTGGTCAAGGCTCGCCAGCAGATATTTGCGGCTGCCCCATTCGCCATAAGGCCCGTCCCACATATGATAACCAGCCTTGGACGAAATGATCAGTTCATCGCGGTGGGCCGCGAAATCGCTCCGCATGATTTCACCAAAAGCCTCCTCGGCAGAACCGGGCGGCGGGCCATAATTGTTGGCGAGATCAAAATGCGTGATGCCCAAATCAAACGCCCGCGTACACATGGCGCGCTTGTTTGCGGCATCATCATTGCCGCCAAAATTGTGCCAGAGCCCCAATGAAATGGCGGGAAGTTTCAGCCCGCTCTTGCCGCAGCGATTATATTTCAATTGGCCAGACCTTCCTGATTTTCCGTGAGCTGCTTGATGCGCTCACGCGTCAGCGTAGCCAGACAGCCGTTGACCAGCATCGGCTCCATCGAACCGCCATGGGACTCAAACCCCTGCCAGGTGCATTCGGCATCACGAAACGCAATCCACGCTTTCTGCGAAGCCATCAACGCTTTGACATAACCACCGTCTTCAGCACTGGCCCCCTTGTCGTTCTCTTCCGCACTGGCCTTGATTGAGGGCCAGAGCTTGTTCAATTCCTTGTCGGCCTTGTCGTAATCGATGCCAGCGCAGCGCGTCATGGAGTTCTGGTCCTGCGGGTCCTTGCAGTCCAACGTGTCATCGGCATGGGCGGGCGTTGCCAGCCAGCACCCCACAATCAACGCCATCAAAACCTGTCGTTTCATCATCATTTCTTTCGCCGGATTGCCTTCCCCGCCCACAATGCCATAAACAGGGTTGAAAACAAATCAGGGCGCACGGAATGAAGAAACCAACCTACTATGCTCCCAAGGGCAGGCTTCCCGGCCAGACCGAGCTCTTGACCAGCCGCGCCATGTTCACCACAAGCTATGCCGTCATCCCACGCGGCGTGATGCGCGACATCGTGACCAGCAACCTGCCCCATTGGGACAGCACACGGGCCTGGATTCTGGCGCGGCCGCTTTCAGGGTTCGCCGAGACCTTCTCGCAATACATCATGGAAGTATCGCTGGGAGGTGGCAGCGAACGCCCCGAACCTGATCCATCAGCCGAGGGCGTGATCTTCGTGCTGGAAGGCCACGCCACCTTGAAGATCTCCGCGAAATCTCATGAGTTGAGGCCGGGCTCCTATGCCTTCCTGCCACCGGGCACGAAGTGGAGCCTGAAGAATGTGGAAGCAGAGCCGGTGCGCTTTCACTGGATCAGGAAATCTTATGAAAAGGTCGACGGCATTTCCGTGCCGCCCGCTTTTGTCACGCACGAATCCAAGGCGACGGTAGTTGATATGCCGGGCACCAACGGCGCATGGTCCACCACGCGCTTTGTTGATCCCGCCGATCTCTCCTATGACATGCATGTCAACATCGTGAATCTTGAACCCGGCGGCACCATTCCTTTTGCCGAAACCCATGTGATGGAACACGGGCTTTATATTCTTGAAGGCAAGGCTGTTTACCGCCTCAATCAGGATTGGGTGGAAGTGGAAGCCGGCGACTTTCTGTGGCTCAGAGCCTTCTGTCCGCAAGCCTGTTATGCGGGTGGCCCCGGCCGCTTCCGCTATCTCCTTTACAAGGATGTGAACCGGCATATGAAATTGGGACCCGTCTTCTCTTCTCCCTCCCCTCTCAGGGGAGGGTAAGGGTGGGGTTGGCTCCTCGATTTCAAAACTTGAAATAAACGCGCTGCATCACCCCCACCCTGCCCTCCACCGCCAACGCGGAGGAGGGAGGAAATTGGAGATTGTCCATGATCATTGACCCCCTCACCCGCGAAGCCTTCGCGCCCTTCGGCGATGTGATTGAAATGTCGGGCGCTGAAATCATCAACATCAACCAGAATTTCGCGCAACGCTTCAATGATCTGGCACAAATCGACGTGACCAGCGAAAGCGGGACCGTGAACATTTCACTGGCCGTCGCCATGCCCAGGCCCCAGCCCATCGCCATCAAATTGATGGAACGCCACCCGCTGGGCAGCCAGATTTTTTATCCGCTGCAGGATGAGCCTTGGCTCGTTCTGGTCTGCACTAATCCGCGCGACCCCGCGAGTTACCGCGCTTTCAAAGCGTCCGGCCGCCAAGGCATCAACTACGCCCGAAACGCCTGGCATCACCCACTGCTGGTGCTGAAGCCGCAGCGCTTCTTCGTCGTTGATCGCAAAGGCCCGGGCAATAATCTCGAGGAACTATGGCTGGACAAGCCGTTTGATCTTGCTCCCTGATGCCGTTGGGTTGCCGCCTGACTATTCCCCGTCAAAAAACTTGTCCCAAGCCTCGTCCGAAATCTCTGAGAACGATATGCGGGAATGAATGAGTTCAGCATCGCGGGGGATGAAAATGCAAAGACCAGCGCCAGGGCAATTGGTAATCTCGCCGCATTTGATCGTGTTCCCATCATAATAGGTATCAATGCGCACTAAAAAAAAGTCTTTTGCCAAACGCTCCGCCACGGAAATGATTTCTGCCAGATGCTTCGGCTTTTCAAATTGCCCACGAATTGCTTCATAGCTAGTGTACGGCAACTCATTCCAATCCGTGTCAAAATTCACCACGGCGTATTTATCAAAGCGATCAGCAGAGGCATAGATCACACGCGCTTTCCCATCCAAACACAGGACCGAAAATTCTACGATATCCTCGCCGTCGAACACCCAGGGTTCCACAATAATTTTTGGAACAAGCGAGCGATAGTTGGCTTCATAGCTCTGCTCACTGAAATCGACTTTCAGCCAGGCTTTGATGCGTTTGATGTCTAAAGACTCGCCCGACCTGCGGGGCATCAATTCAGCACTGGCGTGGGTTGGCTTGATGATACAGCGCGCGGGAAAGTCAAAAGCATCAACCTCTTCAGGCGTGGTGAGAATGGCGAGCGTTGGAACATTGTATTTTTCGCCAACAACTTCGGCAATGTACCCTTTCACCAGTTCCTTGTCGGACACACGAATGGCAAGCGGGGATTTGAGTGTCGGGCCCGTCTTCAGTCGAAAGAGCACATCATTGTAAAATACGCGGCTCACCGGCAGGCGGCGAAGTACACTCACATGCAAAAGATAGCTGAGAATGAAATCACGCCTGCGCGAATGCGGCCATCTGATACGTGCGAGAAGGTATCGAACAATGAAGGCCAACTCGGGAACGGGTGAAGGCAGCCGATGCGGCATACGCAAGGGAATTCCGGTCCATGATCTTGTGGTCACGACCGTTCCTCGCAGGCATGACAGCGTCGGTACGTCGCGATGAATGCCTCAAGCCAAACCACCCAGCTCTAATTCCCCAATCTCTTCGCCAGGCTTGCGAACTTCTGCACATCGGCCTCGGGCGTGGCAAAAGACAAAACCAGCCTCAGGCAAACTTCTCCATCGGCTAATCCATCAAAGGGCCATTCATGAAATTTCCCGCCTTCAGCTTCCAGCGCTGTGCTCAACCTCTGCGGCACGATCACAAAAATCTCATTGGCCTGAACCGCAGCCGCCAATCGCACACCCGAAACTGTTTGAAGTTCTTTCGCAAGAACGCCAGCCAAGCTGTTGGCATGCTTGGCATTTTCAAGCCACAGGCCATCCTTGAGATAGGCCAGCATTTGCGCAGACAAAAACCGCCCTTTCGACAAAAGCTGCCCCGCACGTTTGCGCTGGCGCAGGAAATTCTCGGCCAGACCCGCATCAAAGAACACAACCGATTCCAAAATCATGCCGCCGTTTTTGGTGCCGCCAAACGACAACACATCAATGCCGGCTTTCCACGTCATCTCGGCTGGCGTGCAGCCGAGTGAAACCAACGCATTGGCGAAGCGCGCGCCATCCATGTGGGATTTCATATCCGCAGCCTTGGCAACTTTCGTCAGTGCACGGATCTCTTCTACGCTGTAAACCGTGCCAAGCTCCGTCACCTGTGACAATGAAATCGCGGAGGGTTTCGGCCCATGTTCGCCATGCACGAAATTTTTCAGCAAGGCTTCAAGTGCGGCAGGTACCAACTTGTTGTCACGGCCCGCCATGGCAATGAGCTTGGCACCGCCCGAGAACAGTTCCGGGCAATTGCATTCATCGGTGTTTATGTGGCTTGCCTCATGGCAGAAGATACCACCATAGGATGGGCAAATGGCCGAGAGCGCCAAACTATTGGCACCTGTGCCATTCATCACGGCGAAAGACTTCACCTCCTTCTCGAAAAATTTTGAGAGTGCCGCATCAACCTGTGCCGCTCCATCATCATGGCAATAGGACACCTCCGTCAGGCGGCTGTTGGCCTCAACAATGGCGTCCATGATCTTGGGGTGAACGCCATAGACATTGTCTGAATTGAAATTCAATTTTCTCTCCGTGAGGTATCGCAACCCGCTGTTAGCCAAACTCAACCATTAACTCAATATTTAAGGGATTCTTGGGTCTCGGTCCCCATAGCTATACAGTGAGGCCACTGAGGTCATCTCGGCTGAGCGGCAAAACCATTAACCTGCGGT
>JBDSTO010000018.1:0-9993 GCA_039928255.1 Aestuariivirga sp.
GCGAGCACCAGGACAGGAAGCGCCATCACAACCGTTGCCGCCGCCAGATGGGCCATGTCTTCGGAACCGCCGCCCGTCTGGGCTTCCTTGATTGAAACCTGGCCCACCATCCAGGGCGGAATGGTGAGGGCATGGTCGGAAGTCAAATAGGCTGCAAACAAATATTCATTCCAGCATTGGATGAAAACCAGAAACCCCACGGTGATGACGGCCCCCTTTACCATGGGTAACAAAATGAAAAGCAAAATGTGGAGATGGCTGGCCCCGTCAAGATTGGCTGCCTCTTCCTGATCGCTGGCGCGCGAACCGAAAGCCGAAGCGAGCATCCAGATGGTGATGGGCAGGTTGATTGCCGCATAAACCAATATGAGAAAACCAAGACTATCCAAAACGCCCGCATATTGCGCCATCACATAGAGCGGCAAGGCCAGCACCACTGGGGGCAAGATGCGGGTTCCCAGAAAGGCAGACAAAATGGCAAAGCTGCTGAATCTGCTTTTAAAGCGCGTAATTCCATAAGCCGCCATGCTACCCAATAACAAGGTGGCAAAAGTTGAAATTACTCCAATCAGCATCGAATTGGCCGCGCGGGGCACAAGATTTTCTGTAGCATCCAAGAGAATGAACCGCCAAGCGTCGAGCGAAGGTGTGAAATCGACAAAGGGCAGATAACTCGAAGACCGGTCGAGCGCATCAGCGTCCTTAAATGACGCCATCACCACCCAGTAAATCGGTAAAGCGCAAATGGCGGACCATGCCACCAGCACTGCGTGGATCAAAATGCGTTTTGCGGGAGTGCCACGCGTAGTGGATGGAGAAACTCGCAAAGTTGGTTGTCCAGCGGCTTGTCTGAACTCATTTTCAGGCAAATTCGAAGCTATTCCAAATTCCACGATGGCACCACATCGATTGTGGGCGGACGAAAATAGATGCTGCAGATGGCGGTTTTCGGCCAATGTTGACGTCTCCACAGGAAATGCCTAAAGCCCTGCCCATGAGCAAGCACCTGCCACATTCAACACGCGCTGTTTTCACAGCCTGCGTTCGGCTTGCCTCAAAAACCTCGAAAACCAAAAAACCGGCTTGACGCCTGCCCCCGGTTCACTCCCCCGCGGGGGTGGACCTCAAGATCAGCCCCCGGACAAAGCTTCACGCTTTCGGGGTGGGGCTAAAGGAAAGGATTGCCCGAAATGGGTTACAAAGTTGCAGTTGTGGGAGCTACCGGAAATGTCGGCAGGGAAATGCTGGCCATTTTGGATGAGCGCCAGTTCCCGGTTGATGAATGCTTTGCCATCGCATCCAGGCGTTCACTGAACCAGGAAGTTTCATTCGGTGACAAGATTTTGAAGTGCAAGGATCTGGAGCAGTTCGACTTCTCAAAGGTCGATTTCGTGCTGATGTCGGCAGGCTCCGAAGTCTCGAAAATTTGGTCCCCAAAGATCGGTGCCACAGGCGCACTCGTCATCGATAACTCATCGTGCTGGCGCTATGACGCGGAGGTGCCGTTGGTGGTTCCCGAAGTAAACGCCTATGTGCTTGAGGAATATATGAAGCGCAACACCAAGCGCAACATTATCGCCAATCCAAATTGCTCAACGGCCCAGCTCGTTGTCGCGCTGAAGCCACTGCATGACGTGGCGAAGATCAAGCGCGTGGTTGTCTCAACCTATCAGTCGGTTTCAGGCGCGGGCAAGGAAGGCATGGATGAACTTTGGAACCAGACCAAGGGCATCTTCGTCACCGATCCGCCAACGCCCAAGAAGTTCCCCAAGCAGATTGCCTTCAACGTCATCCCCCATATCGATGTGTTTCTGGATTCAGGGGACACCAAGGAAGAATGGAAGATGGTTGTGGAGACAAAGAAGATCCTCGATCCCAAGATCAAGGTTACGGCCACCTGCGTGCGCGTCCCCGTATTTGTCGGCCACTCAGAATCAGTGAACATCGAGTTTGAAACTCCGATGACCGCTGATGACGCCCGCGATATTCTGCGCGAGGCACCAGGCTGCATGGTGATTGATAAGCGCGAAGATGGTGGATACATAACCCCGGTTGAGTGCGCTGGCGACTACGCCACCTTCATCAGCCGCATCCGCGAAGATTCAACAATCGAGAACGGCCTCAACATGTGGGTGGTCTCCGACAACCTGCGTAAAGGCGCCGCTCTCAACACGGTGCAAATCGCTGAATCGATCATCAATCGCGGACTTTTAATCAAGGCTGCGTGAACCGAAGACATCTCTCAAACGTTAAAGCCACATGATGCAAAACCGCTGGTTGGTATTATGTGGCTTTATTATTTTGTGCCTCGCGGTTGGGGGCGTGGCCGGGGCGTTCACCTCCCGCGCTGTGGTTGAATGGTTCCCGACCTTGACAAAGCCGCCACTCAATCCGCCGAACTGGGTTTTTGCCCCCGTGTGGACAACGCTTTACATCATGATGGCGGTTGCCGCGTGGCGCGCATGGATGAAGGGTGCCACCACATCGGGCGCACTCGGCTGGTTTTATGTCCAGCTCACCCTGAACTTCCTCTGGTCATTTCTATTTTTCGGAGCCCATGCCATCGGCGTGGCACTGCTCGAAATCATGGTTCTGTGGATCGCCATTGCGGTGACCGGATTCAAATTCTGGCGGCTGGATAGGATTTCAGGCCTTCTCTTCGTGCCCTATCTCGCCTGGGTCAGTTTTGCGACCTATCTCAATGCGGCCCTGTGGTGGCTTAACCGCTAAGCCAATCAACCCACCGGCGTGAGCAAAGGCTTGCCCGCAAAATGCGCGATAATGTTATTGCGCATCAGCTCACCCATCACGGCGCGCGTTTCAACAGTTCCAGAACCCTGATGCGGCTGCAAAACCACATTGTCGAGCTTTGAAAAGCGCGGATCAATCTTTGGCTCATTCAGATAAACATCAAGCCCGGCACCAGCAATGCTGCGGCTTTCAAGAGCTGCCAGCAAAGCCTCTTCATCGGCAACACTGCCGCGCGCCACATTGATGAAGTAACCCTTCGGTCCCAAAGCCTTCAATACCTCGGCGTTTACAAGCTTTGCAGTACCAGCTCCGCCGGTCACAATCGCCACAAGAAAATCACTATTGGCGGCGAGTTCGGCAGCGGTTGGATAATAGGTGAAGGTCTGACCTTCCTGCTTGGTTCGGCCGTGATAGGCGATGGACATGTCAAAAGCCTGCGCCCGTTTGGCAATGGCCTTGCCAATACCGCCAAGGCCCAGAATGCCCAGCCGCTTGCCGCTCATCCGCGTAACAAGTGGAAAGCTTTGCGAGGCCCAGGCACCGGAGCGTACATGCGCCTCGCCAGCGGGAATGCGTCGCGCCACAGCCAGCATCAAACCCAGCGCCAGGTCAGCCACATCATCATTGAGAACATTGGGCGTGTTGGTGACAGCAATGCCAAGCTGGCGCGCCAAGTTGAGATCAACAGCATCAAGCCCAACGCCATAGACCGAAATCACCTTGAGCTTTGGCAAAGCCTTCATCACATCGTTGGGAACGCCAAGATCACCGCGCGTGGCAATGGCCTCAAGCTTCGGTGCCAGAGCGGCGAGAAGTGCGGCCTTGTCGGCGGCCTCCCAATAACGGTGCACGGTGAACGTATTCTCCAGCGCATCAAGGTCGCCCTTGGGGTATGAACCCATCACCAACACGTCAGGCTTCGCCATATTATTCTCCCCATCCAAACCAGGTCACTGGCTTATAGGGCCGGGAGAGAATTTTCCAACTGGATTCAGGCGGCCGCCGGCAACGGCTCAGGCTTAACGACCACAGGAGAAACCGGGGTCTGAATTGCCGCAGGCTGTGCAGGCGATCCAATCCACGACGAGTTGGCAGGAAGTTCTTCGCCTTTCATGACGAGTGTCACAGGCCCCAGCACCACATTGTCGCCAACGCGTGTATCGTAAAGAACCGTGGAGCCGGCCCCCACAGTCACGCCTTCGGCAATGCGAATGCGGCCCACCTTCATCAGGCGGTCTTCATAAAGATGGGTTTGCAAGCAGGCACCGGCATTCACCGCCGAGAAATCACCAATTTCCACGCAGTCAAATTCCGTGATGTCGGTAGCATCCATGAACACGCCTTTGCCAATTTTCACGCCGAACAGGCGGAGTAACCAAGGCAGCATCGGCGTTCCACGCAAATGCTCGAACAAAAGCTCACCTGCCAATGTGCCATAAGTCACGGCCACAGCTTCAGTGCGAAGCGCCCACCACGACCACATGGGATTGATCGTCGGCTTGTACACACCCATGAACAGCCACTTCTGCGCTAAACTGGCAAACATCATCAGGAAGCTGATCACCGTGCTCATGGCGATAAAGAAGAACAGGATCGGCCAGACATGCTCATCAAGGTCATCGACATAGGGGCTGAGAAAGCCAATGCAGACCGAACCGAATGAAATCATCAACATCGTTGGGAAAGACGCGTTAAGCGCCTCCACGATGGCGCGCCTGATCCTCATCCAGCGGGTGGGTTCAAAGGTCCAGTGTTCGCCTTCTGCCTTGAATTTCTGCCGAACGGGAAGCTTGATCGCAGGGCTTCCAAACCAGGTTTCTCCAGACTGCATTTCGTGGCCAGCAGGCGAACGAGATTGTACGCCAATCAAGGCTTTGTCAGGAACGGTTGTATCCATTGGAATAATGGCGCCGTTGCCGATGAAAACCTGATTGCCCACTTTCACCTTGCCCATGGTCATCCAGCCGTGGGAAATTTCTTCCTCACCCAGATTGCAAAGATCGGCAATGAAACAATTGTCGCCAATCTCGACGAGATCATAACGCCCCGAGAAGCTGGTTGAAATTTCAGATCCCTTGCCGATCTTCATGCCCAGCAGGCGGAACCAGGCGCGCATGTAGATCGTCGCATAGATTGAGCCGAGAACTTCATTGACCACATCATCGGCGAGACTCAAAACCCACTTGCGCACATAAAACCAGCTGTGAACCGAGAATGTGCCCGACGACACGCGGCGCGGCAGAACAACCCAACGCAACACCACTGCAAATCCCATAGTGAGAAGAATGCTCAGCATGGCAGCCGGCCACGCCAGCAAGGGGATATAATAGAGATAGTTGATCTCGACGAATTTACTGACGTAGGCATCCAGCATATCAACCAGATAGAAAGCCGGAATGATCGGGATAAGGCTCATCGGGGGAATGAGGATGACGCCTGCAAGATAGGCAAGATTGACAAAAAACTTTCGCAGTTTGGTCGCGTGCGGTGGTTCTGGAAATTTTGCGGGATCAAGTTTCTCAACACAACGACCAGGCGAACCGACCCATCGTTCCAGCGAGCCAACATGGGTGCCCGATGAAATGACCGTGAGATCGCCGATCTCGGAATCATTGCCAATTCGGGTGTCATTCTCCAGCACACTGGAACCACCAATCGAAACGGAATTGCCGATGTCGATAGGTCCGATAATGAACTCATCACCCTCCACACGAGACGCCGCCAGAATTACGCGGTTGCCAATGCTGACATTGGTGCCGATGCTGATGAGATCGTGACATTCAAAGCTTGCCTGGCCGATGATTGAACCCGTGCCAACCTTCGCACCCAGCAGGCGAAGGAAAATCCGGTAGAACACTGTCCCTTGCAACCATTTTTCATGGGCAAGTGCGCTGAAGCGCTGCACCAGCCACACACGGAAATAATAGCTGCCCCACAGGGGATAGCGCCCTGGCTTGGTTCGTCCAATCACCAGCCATTTGACGGCAATGACAAGAGTGATATTGAAAATTTGCATGCCAGCGAGAAGTGCGATGATCACCGACACTTCAAGAAGCAAGCTCGCATCATCAGGCGTGACAAAAAAGTAGGTCAGATAAACGCTGAGCCATTGTCCCGTCGACAAGGCAAGGATAATGGGCATGACGGCGGCCTGCCCCAACCCACACCAGAAACGGCGACTGAGCGGCGCATGGTTGCGCTGCGTCACCTTTGCATGAGTCTTGTCCAGAGCCCCGCGTGCAACTTGCAGAGCGGCCACGCCGCGCAGGGTCCGCGCGTCATACATGTCTTGTAACGTGATGAAGCCGCCCATCGGGTCTTTGCGAACCTTCGAAATGAACTGGGCCGCAAGCAGGGAATGCCCTCCCATGTCGGTGAAGAAATCATCATCAAGCCTGATCGGCTGGCCGGGGAAAATCTCCTTGGCCTTTTCAATGAGCAGGGTTTCAAGCGGATTGGAGCCATGGTCAATTTCGCTCGCCGCCGCCACCACGGAAGAAAGCTGAATGGTCTTTAAAGTTTTCCGGTCGATCTTGCCGGAACTCAAGCGCGGCAGCGTTTCAAAAACTTCGAATGCGGCAGGAACCATGTAGGGTGGCAGGCGTTTTTTCAGTGCCTCGCGCAATTCTGCAATATGCAGATCCTCGCCTTCAAGTGCTGTAACAAAGGCAACAAGGCGGTCAACGCCAGTTTCACCGCGCAAAACCACCGCCGCATGTTCAACGCCTTTTTGCTCGGCAATCGCTGTTTCAATCTCTCCAAGCTCCACACGAAAACCACGGATTTTTACCTGGTCGTCAATACGGCCCTGAAATACGATGCGCCCTTGCGCATCAATGGTGACAGCATCGCCCGAGCGATAGAGCAACGTGTCAGGGGCATCTTTGAAGAAAGGGTTTGCAATAAATTTTTGCGCGGTCAATTCCGGTCGTTCAAGATAGCCAGGCGCAATGCCGGGCCCACCCAGCAACAATTCGCCCTGCTGGCCTTGGGCCACCGGGTTCAACGCTTCATCAACAACATAGGCTGTGTAGTTAGGAATGGGCCCGCCGATGGTCACGGGTTCGCCCGATTTCATTTCGGCAATCGTTGCCACAACCGTGGCTTCCGTTGGTCCATAGGAATTAAACAGGCGGCAGCCATTCTTGGTAAAGCGTTCAACAATGCTGGGAGGACAAGCCTCGCCCCCCACAATCACCAGGCGAAGCGACGGCACATCAGACCCAAACAGCGAGAGCAGCGTGGGCACCGTGTCAATCACGGTAATTCCAGCTTCGCGCATTGCAGCGGGCAGATTTTCCACATCAGCAAGAATGTCCGGCGTTGCCACCCACAGAGTTGCACCCACCAGATAAGGAACCCAGATTTCTTCCATCGAAAGATCAAAGGCCGCCGAGCAGCCCTGGAACACGATATCTTTTTCAGTGATGCCGAAAATGGAATTGCACGATCTCAGATAATGGCAAATGTTACGATTGGTAATCGCAATACCCTTGGGAACACCAGTCGAACCCGATGTGTAAATCATATAGGCAAAACTATCGGGCCCATGTCCAGCCTTGCGCGGATCAGGCAAGGCACTTGTGCTGGCGGTGTGAAATTCAGCATCACTCACCGACCACATCGGCAGCGACAGATCACCGAGCTTTTTGCCAGCGACGGCATTCACCAAAAGTCCCTTGGCTTTGGCGTCGTTAAGGCACGTCAGGATGCGATCTTTTGGCGTTTCATAGTCAAAGGGCAGCCAGGCAGCGCCCAGTTTGGCAACCGCAATCTGTGCCAAAAGCAGATCTGCACCGCGTGGAAAAAACAGCCCCACAACATCGCCAGCGCCAATCCCTTTTGCCACAAGGGCCCGCGCAATGTTGTCGGAAGCTGCATCAGCCTCGCCATAGGTCCAGCTGCGGTCTTCTTCAATGATGGCAGTATGGTCACGCATGGCCTTGGCTGTGGCGCGGAAAATGTCGCCAAGAGTCTCGTCTTTGAGAAAGTCTGGTCGAACGGCACCGCGAAGCATGAAACTGCCGGATCCAACCCCATTGGAAAACAGTTTCAAATCAGGTGTCGCGTTCATTTCAGTCATAACTCCATCGCCGTTTCTCACTGCCAGTCACACCAGAATGGGGCAAAATTAATGTTCGTAGGGCAATAGGGTGGTTAAATTAGTTTAATACATCAACTAGGTGACAAGTGCCGAACAAAGCCAATGGGGCGTCAGCATTTTTATCTGCGGCATGTTTTGGGAAACGACCGCAATGGCAACGAGAATTTTAGCATTTGGCTTCTGCTCCTGCCACAGTGACATAAGCTTGATGGAAATCTCCGGAATGGGTGCACCAGCGAGGCGCCCCGGCGATGCATGCCACCATCCCTCGCGCGCAGGGGTAATCGCCACATGCCGCGGGTCAGTCATTACAGCGCCGTAACATTTTAATGCGGCTTCCTTGATGGTCCACAAGGCAATGCCGGTATCGCGGTGGAGCCCTTCCAGTCTTGTCACGGCCTTCTCGTCTTCGGGCGCCATAATGCTGTGCAGGAAGTCCTTGTCGCGTGTCATGTTGGGCCAGATTTCAGCATCAATGCCGAGATCCTTGCCATCACATAACCCCATCAACACCGACGGTGTGTTGCTGGTCCGAAAGCGGCTCAATGAATAGCCCCAATGACGTTGCGGCAGAAACTGCAAAAAAGGTTTCCCTGATTCATCCCGCTCAATGGATTGAAAACCTGCTCCTTCCAGGCCTGCAGCCTCCAAAAGACCTTTGAACGACATCGCCCGGTTGGTTGGATTGTCCTGCTCGACCACAGAAAGATAGATCATGGGGTAGCCTCCTGGCGCAAATGATCGAGCAGGCCTGCGTTGAGCCTGATCTTGTCTTGGGTCAAAGCAAGCTGAGGCACGCCACCGCGCAAATGACCCAGCAGGGGCACAATGGTAGCTTGAACCTCATCAACAAATTTGATGTCGGCGAAGGCATCTGCCACCTGAATGAGCGCCACTTCGGAATCCCCATCAAGCCGTTTCAACAATAGACCTGCATTGCGCGAAATCATTGCCCAAAGGGCCACTCGAAATTCAGGAAAGCGCGCCCGACAATCAAGCAGCTCTGTAAGTTCGTGTGTTAGCAGAGCGTCACCTTGCAACATCTCCTCCAGAACCGCGTCAACCTTAGGCCCCCGGCAGGCACACAACGCCTCAATAAGATGGCTGCGGTGATGCACATCATCCGCCTTGCCAAGATGCGTCAAAATTCGCGGCAAAACCCATTCCTCGTGGCTTTGCCCAGCAGCCATCAACGCAGGAGCCAATCGTGCTTGAGGATAGACTGATTCAAATGGGTCATCGTCCTTCAACAGTTTCAGACCATCGGCCATCAATTGTCGAAAGATCTTGTCGTCGCTTCGCGTGAGAGCAAAAAATTCTGCAAGGTCCGCTTCCTGCTTTTCCATCTGCCATTGCACCACCATATCGATAGTCGATGTGGCACCGGCAAACATGGGGCCAAAAACTTCTGCTGCAAATTTTTTGACGTGCTGGTCGCTGGGCATTTCCAGAATGATGAATTGCAGATTTTCCAGCGCAAGACCCGCAACTTCCCACATGGCATGTTTGGCCAAATCGCGAACGCCCGAAAGATAGGCCGCCAGAGAAATCTCGCGCGTATATAGAGAAATATCAAATCCAATGGCGATTGCCAAAGCCTGCGGCAGTGGTGAGCCGACAGCTTGTTTGCATTTTTGCAACCATTGCGTCTCTGTCATCCTTGCCCGCTGGTAGCGCGGCACCGCATCATTGGGAAAAGCTTGAAGCACGTCATTCACAATGGGAAGTCCTGTGTGATCAATCAGCGACAACAGCAAATCTGCGGCCTCTGCGCCTTTGGGTACTGTCCGAAGCTCGGCAACAAATCCCGCCGTGTCATACGTGTCGAATTTGCGCGCCTTCAACATATCCGAAATAAATTTGCGAAACCCCGCCTCTCCCAGCACATCCTCAACCATGGCAAGCACCACACTGCCCTTTTCATAGGTGATTGAGTCAAACGCGGTCGAAATGCCATCTTCATTCAGAACAGGTTCGTGAATGCGCCGTACTGACGGCAAAAGGTCAAGCGCCATCGCACCATGGGAATGGAGAAGAATATCAGTTGAAAAATGCCAGCGCGATTCAACAAGATTGGAGAATTTGGATTCGAGCAGCGTAGCAAAACTCTCATTCAACCACAGATCATCCCACCAGCG
>JBDSTO010000019.1:0-18329 GCA_039928255.1 Aestuariivirga sp.
GATGAAACCCTGGGCGTTGATCTTTTGCCTGATGACAAGGAAGGCGAGACCGACACGGTGGGCGGTCTCCTGCTCGAGCTTTCAGGACGTGTGCCCAGCCGCGGCGAAATCATCCGTCATCCTTCAGGTCTTGAATTTGAAATCATGGAAAATGATGCACGGCGGGTAAAGCGCGTACGCGTCAACACCAGTGCCATGGGGCGTGTGTCCGACGCGGAAACGGACGAGAAAGATGGCTGATCGTTCCTCACGAACTGAAAAGCCGGGGATCGCGGGCCTCGACCAGCGCTCGCGTGATATCTTCCGCAATCTCGTCGAAACCTATCTGGCCACGGGCGAGCCTGTAGGCTCGCGCACAATTTCAAAGGCGCTGACAGCCCAGCTCTCGCCAGCCTCGATCCGCAATGTGATGATGGACCTTGAGGACACAGGCCTCATTTATTCGCCGCACACCTCGGCTGGCCGCATGCCAACGGAAGCGGGTTTACGCTTTTTTGTGGATGCGCTGTTGGAAGTGAATGCCATTTCAGATGTTGAGCGCGCACGCATGGATGCCGAAGTCATTCATTCGAACAGGCAGCGCCCCGCAAGCGACGTGTTGGGCGAGGCGACAACCATGCTATCCGGCCTCTCGCAATGTGCCAGCCTCGTGATGTCACCCAAATTCAATTCAAGATTGAAACATATTGAGTTTGTGAATTTGGCACCCGGCCGCGCGTTGGTCATTTTGGTGAGTGAAGATGGCAGCGTCGAAAACCGTTTGATTGAAGTACCCCACGGTCTCCCAACCTCGGCCTTCATGCGCGCCACCAATTATCTCTCGGCGATGGCGCAAGGGCGCAACATGGACGAGCTTCGAACCCATGTTGGCTCGGAAATTGAAACGTTGGGACGCGAACTTGATGAGCTCTCCGCCGGTTTGGTGCAAAGTGGGCTTGCCGTCTGGTCGGGGCATGATGGGGCTTCGGCCAAGAACCTCATTGTGCGCGGCCAGTCGAACCTGCTGGAACAACCCGCCGCCGTTCAGGATCTGGAGCGTATCCGCAAGCTTTTTGATGATATCGAGAATAAGCGCGATCTTGTTGAGCTTTTGGGCCTGGCCGAAAAGGCCGAAGGTGTGCGGATATTCATCGGCTCCGAAAACAGGCTGTTTTCCATGTCGGGCTCGTCGCTGGTCGTCGCCCCCTTCAAAAACAAGGATGAGAAGATTGTGGGCGTTTTGGGCATCATTGGCCCCACCCGCCTGAATTATGCGCGGATTATCCCCATGGTGGACTATACCGCCAAACTGGTGGGCCATTTGCTCTCTTGATTTTTCCACCAACTTTCCCGATATGCGGGGCTACAAACTCATGAAATGGATGGACCGATGACTGCGCACAGCAAGGCACAAGAAGGCATGGCCGAGACCGTAGAAGGCGCATTGGCTGCCGAAGATATGCCTGAAGGCGACACGCCTGAAGCGGCTGTTGATCCGCGCGACGCCGAAATCATCCTTTTGAAAGACGATGTGGCCGCCAGCAAGGACCGCCTGCTGCGCCTGGCCGCCGAAATGGAAAATCTGCGTAAACGCACCGAGCGCGAAAAGGCCGAAGCCACACTTTATGCCGCCACTAATTTCGCCCGCGATCTTTTGAGCGTGGCCGACAATCTGGGCCGGGCCCTTTCCGCCCTCACCGCTGAGGAGCGTGAATCTGCAGGCGAGATCGAAAAGAACCTGATCACTGGCGTTGAAGTCACCGAGCGCGAACTGCTGCAGGTCTTCCAGCGCCACGGCATTCGCAAGATTGAAACCGTGGGCCAGAAGTTTGACCCCAATTTTCATCAGGCGATCTATGAAGTTCCAACCTCTGAAAAGCCACCCGGCATCGTGATGCAGGAATTGCAATCAGGCTATGCCGTGGGCGAGCGTTGCCTCAGGCCCGCCATGGTTGGTGTTTCCAAAGCTGAATAAAATTCCACCGTCGCTGAGGCCTTGGGCATTGCGCGCGCTAAGTTTGGTTTTGTAGCAGCTCTCTGATTTTGACGGCCTTTTCGAAGTGATCAAGTTTATGGGTCGCAATCCACCACGTTGCGACTTCCATAAGCAGTTCTGGAGTGTCATTTTTGTTGCTGAAAAATGCATAGAAAGACACGCCGACCCCTTCGCCTTTCTGTGCGATTTTTGCATCGCAAACGACAATCGCTTTTTGTTTTAGTGATGGTCTCATTCGCGCCTCAGGGTTCGATGGTGTCAATTCGGAATAGACAATCTGCCAGAATTTTGACGAGCGAAAATTTCAGCCCTCCAAAACACTCGACAATCGCAGCGCCGCATTGCGCGCAAATGATAATAACACGGCGCGCCGCCTCGAGGCATGAAGCGGGTGGTCGTCAACATGGCGCATGATCTCGGCCCCCCACGGATCAGCCACGATAAGGCCTGCGGCATCGGGGATGATTTCGGGTGCAAGGTCGGTGGGGATTGCGAAAGAAAAGCGGTCGCAATAGTCGCGGTATTCCGGCCATTTGTTGTCGGCGCGAAAATCTTCAATCGATGACTTGATTTCGATGATCCAGATCAGGCCTTCGGGGCCAACGGCCATCACATCCGCACGTCGGCCAGAGGCCAGCGTAAATTCCGTGAGATGCGCGAAGTTATGATCCCTGAGAAGGCGAGCCAGCCCCCGTTGAATGCCAAGAGCGGTTTCAGATTGTCGGCCATCAACCTTCAGTTCCACAGGATCACTCCTCGTCGAACTTGTCGGCCACCAGTTTTTCCAGAGCCGTCATGCAGGCCTCAGCCATCGGTCCAGAAGCTTCAACTGTGATGGATGATCCCATGCCCGCAGCCAACATCATCAAACCCATGATCGATGTGCCGGGAACATTCTGGCCATCCTTGCTCACGACAACATTGGCATCAAAGCCTTCCGCACATTTCACAAATTTGGCCGAAGCCCGCGCATGAAGCCCACGTTGGTTCACAATGGCGAGTTGCTTCGTCAGGCTTGCCATTATTCCCCCTGCAAAACCTGGCTCGCAATGTTGATGTATTTGCGCCCCGCATCTTGTGCTGCAGCAGCAGCCTTGTGCAGGTTGCAATCCTTGCGGACGCGCGCCAGCTTGACCAGCATCGGCAAATTCAATCCGGCGACAACCTCAACCTTGCCCTCTTCCAGAAGTGAAATGGCAAGATTTGAAGGCGTTCCCCCAAACATGTCGGTGAGCACAATCACACCCATGCCGGCCTCGACCCTTGCAATGGCCTCGGCGATGTCGTTGCGCCGGATTTCCATGCGATCATCAGGGCCAATACAAACAGCCTCAAGGCGTTCCTGCTTTCCCACCACATGCTCAAGCGCATGGATAAACTCCTTGGCCAGCCGCCCGTGCGTTACCAGCACCAGCCCGATCATCCTTTACCTACTCCTGAACTCATTACCACTCCGGTCAGCCAAACGGCGAATGCTATAGCGTCTTATTTATCGGTGCAAAAGATTAAAACAGGCTTGCGCGGATTTTGGCCGCAGCGGCAGGGTCCGAAGCATCAAGCTGCAGCCGCTTCAAGGCAACGCCCATCAGATCGGTTTGGATCTCATGGGCCTCCGGCATGCGGGGCAATGCCGCACCGCTCTCAAGATCAACCACCAGCTTCAGCACCGCTTGGGCCTCGTAAGCCATGCGGACAATGCCAATTCCCCGAATTTCCAGAAGGCCTGCGAGCGCTGCAGGCGCGCGCGCCACCAGTCCCGCTTTTGTCTTTTCCAGGAGATATTGATCATCAGCCACCAATCGCGCCCTGAGCGGATTCTGGCCGAGCCCAAACCCTTCCGCATCAATCAGGCGCAAAGCCAGCGAGGATTTCCCCAAACCCGGGGGGCCGCGCAGCAATATGCCAGCCCCGCCAATATCAACAACTGTCCCGTGATAAGTGGTCATCGCTGGTCCGCCGGAGTCCACCCCTCAGGGAGGGCGGGCAATCTCACAATAAAGCGGGCGCCGAGCACGGGCCGCTCCGCTCCGGCCTCAGCAGGCCCCAAGCGGTTTTCAGCCCAGATGCGGCCTTTGTGGGCTTCAACGACCTGGCGCGAAATGGAAAGCCCAAGGCCTGAATTGCGCCCGAAACTTTGCCCCGGCCTGTCTGTATAAAACCGCTCGAACACGCGCTCAAGATTTTCAGGGCGGATGCCAGGCCCTGAATCCTCGACGCGGATTTCAACATCAGGTCCGCTGCGCCGGACGCGCACAACGATCCTGCTTCCGGGTGCCGTGAAACTCCGCGCATTGTCGATCAGATTACGAAACACCTGGCCCAACCTTGAGTCATGTCCCAAGACGGTGAAGGCGCGCGGCCGTGCCGAAACCACAGGTGCCAGAACCACAGGGGCCATGCCATCTTTCGCAGTGGCATTTGAAAGGTCAACGATTGATGACAAAAGCTGCGCCAGGTCAAGCGCATTGGTCTCGCCCCGTGCCAGTTCGGCATCAAGCCGCGAGGCATCGGAAATGTCGCTGATCAGGCGGTCCATGCGCTGCACGTCATGCACCACAATTTCAATGAGCTTGCCGCGCTGCTCATCGGTTTTGACAAACGACAATGTCTCAACCGCACTGCGCAAGCTTGTCAGCGGATTTTTCAATTCATGCGCCACATCAGCGGCAAAGGCCTCAATGGCATCGATGCGCTTGTAAAGTGCAGACGTCATGTCGCGCAGCGAACCTGAGAGTTTTCCAACCTCGTCCCGCCGTGCCGTAAAATCTGGAATCTCCACGCGCTTGTTGATGCCGCGCCGCACCCGCTCTGCCGCAGCAGAAAGCCTGGTGATGGGCCGTGCAATGGTGCCTGCCAGCAACGCCGATAGCAGCAGGGCCACCAAGGCCGAAAAGCCGAAGGTCAGGAATACCGTGCGCCGCTCGGCCCGGATCACTTCGTCAATCTCGCCACCTTCCGTGGAAAGCACCAAAGCTCCAAGCACTGCCCGAAACCGCTGCACGGGGGCAGACACCAGAACAATGATCTCGTGATTTTCATTGAGCCTCACGACACTGGTGGATGCACCATTCAAGGCTGCTGTCACCTCGGGCTGGCCCAGATTATTGTCAAAACCATAATCCTGATGCACTGGATAGTCTGTGCCGAAGATCCAATCGAGGCCGAGGTTCAGTTCAGTGACGGCGCGGTCCCACATTGTCCTTTTGACCGGCATGATCGAAGTTTGGACAATGTCGTTGCTGGCATAGAGAAAGCTTGAATCAACCACGAGGTTTCCGCCCTGGTCGATGATCTGCGCGCGAATGGTGGTGTTGGCCAAAAGCCTCCGCAACACCGGGCCTGCTGTTTCTGGCGAAATTGGAAAATCGAGGCTTGATTGTTCCTGCGCCTGCGCACTCTGCTGGGCCGATGGATCATCAAGCTGGTCCGGGTTGATCACAATGCTTGACGTGTCGGCGGTGGCTGAACCTGCGATTGCGGCGGCAATGATCTGCCCCTGAACCATCAGGCTTTGGACGCGCGCATTAATAAGGCTTTGCCGCGACTGGTTGAAATACAAAATTCCCGACGCCAGGATCATCAGGCCGAGAATGTTGATCAGTGCAATTCGCGCCGTGAGACTGTTGGGCGTAAACCAGCGTGACCACGGCTTTCGCGCAGGCTCTGGCGCCAGCCCTTCATCACTGTCTTGCAGCTCGTCTGTCTCGGCGCGGTCCTGGTTGTCCACGCTATTCTACCGTTATTGTTCCTTGAAGCGGTAGCCCACGCCATAGAGCGTTTCGATGCCGTCAAATGTTTCATCAGCCTGCATGAACTTCTTGCGCAGGCGCTTGATGTGGCTGTCGATGGTGCGGTCATCAACATAAACCTGGTCGTCATAGGCGGCATCCATCAGGCTGTCGCGGCTTTTGACAATGCCGGGGCGAATGGCCAGCGCCTGCAGGATCAGGAATTCGGTGACCGTGAGGGTGACGGGGTTGCCAGCCCAGGTGCAGGCGTGGCGATCAGAATCCATCACAAGCTTGCCGCGTTCAATGATCTTGGACGCATCAGTCACAACTGGCGTTCCATCGCGCGGTCCAACCCGGCGCATCACGGCTTTCACACGCTCCACCAGAAGGCGCTGCGAGAACGGCTTCTTCACGAAATCATCAGCACCCATCTTGAGGCCGAACAGCTCGTCAATCTCATCGTCTTTCGATGTGAGGAAGATCACTGGAAGATCAGTCTTCTGACGAATGCGGCGCAACAATTCCATACCATCCATGCGCGGCATCTTGATGTCGAAAATCGCCATGTCGGGCGGGTTGTCCTGCAACCCTTGCAGGGCCGCCGCACCATCATTGTATTTTTGAACCGTATAGCCTTCCGCCTCGAGGACCATGCCCACGGAGGTCAGGATATTGCGGTCGTCATCTACAAGAGCCACTGTTGGCATGTTAAATTCCTTAAAATTGCAGTTTCGGCGAAATAGGGATGAAACTGGAACAAATTGTGGCAGGGTTTTAGACTGGCAAGAGCAAAAAGGCGAGTCCCGGCAAATGACCAAGAATGAGACCGAAGCACGTGCACTCCTCAAAACTGCGACGACTGCAACCGTGTCGGTGATTGACCACGAGACGGGCTTTCCCTCAGGCTCGCTGGTCAACCATATCGTGGACAATGAACAGCGCCCCGTTCTGTTCATCTCTAGCCTAGCGCGCCATCACAAGGCGTTGCTGGCGGACAACCGCGCCAGCCTTCTGGTGCAATCCGAGGAAGCCACGAAGTCATTGAGTGGCCTCCGCGCCAGTTTTCAGGGCCGCATGGAACGCGTGGGGCGCACACCAGAATTGGAAAAGCTCTGGCTACAAACCCATGCCGAAGCGGCAAGTTATTTGGCGCTTGCCGATTTCGATTTCTGGCGCATGACGCCCGAACTCATTCATATTGTTGCGGGCTTTGGCCGGATTGAGACAGTCAGGCTTTGATTGCAAACACCGTGAAGAGCCCTCTCCCGGCCTGTCGTTCGCAAGCTCACCCCTCTCCCATTTGCAAGGGCAAACGGGCGAGGGCAATCGTAATTGCCTTCTCCCCAGCGTTGAAATTGCAATAGCCTTCTCCCGTTCGCAGAATGGGAGAAGGTGCCCGAAGGGCGGATGAGGGCTATTACTTCGGCGCGCGCTTGGCGAGAATGCGCTGCAGCGTGCGCCTGTGCATGTTAAGCCTGCGTGCCGTCTCCGAGACATTGCGATTGCACAGTTCAAACACGCGCTGGATATGTTCCCAGCGTACACGGTCTGCCGACATCGGATTATCAGGCAACGCATTGCGATGATCGGTATCGCCGGTCAATGCACCATAGACTGCATCAGCATCCGCAGGCTTGGCCAGATAATCAATGGCACCCAGTTTCACAGCCGTGACGGCAGTGGCGATGTTGCCATAGCCCGTCAGCACCACGACGCGCGCTTCGGGGCGCGAACCATGTAGTGCCTCGATCACGTCAAGCCCGTTGCCATCCGTCAGGCGAAGATCAACGACCGCATAATAGGGGGCCTCGCGTTTCACTTCGGCAATGCCCTGCGCCACCGTGTCGGCCATGCGCACAGCAAAGCCACGGGTTTCCATGGCGCGTCCCAGACGGGTCAAAAATGGCTTGTCATCATCAACAAGAAGCAGGGTCTTTGGAATGGCGGGGTCTAGCATGAGGCCCCTTCTGCGATTTGAATAAGGCCCCGTCAAGGCCCCCGTTTCAAGGCGCAGGGGCGACATCAACCACAGCGCGGGGCCAGGTGATCTGCACCTGTGCGCCCTGCGTAGGAAAGGGCTTGTTGGAAATCTGCACAACGGCCCCTGAGCGCTCGAGCAGCGTCTTGGCGATAAAGAGGCCAAGCCCCATGCCGTCATGCTGGCCGACCTCTTGGGCCGCAGCCTCGCCATAACCTGGTCTGGTCGTTACAAAAGGGTCTCCAAGCCGGTCAAAAATCGATTGGTCAAAGCCGGGGCCGTCATCGCTCACGGTGAGCTGAATTTGAGCAGCGCTCCAGCGCGCTTTGACATCAACGTGGCCCGTTGCAAAATCCAGGGCATTTTCGAGAAGGTTGCTAAGACCATAGGTAATGGCAGGGTTGCGTCTGAACACGGGCCCGGAAGTATCTCCCTTGCCGTCTGAGGCAGCAGCATCAACGGAAATTACAACGTCAGAGCCGCGCAAGGGCGCCACCATGTCTTCGAGCATCGCTGCAAGAGTCACCTGTTGGTACATGTCGTCGTGCAATTGCTCAGGCACGGCAAGCCGTGACAGAATTTCACGACAGCGCGCCGCCTGACTGATCAGAAGATCAATGTCTTCGCCATGGGGCGATGATTTTGGAAACTCGCGTTTGAGCTCTTTGGCAACAAGCGCAATCGTGGCCAGCGGCGTTCCCAATTCATGGGCGGCAGCAGCAGCCAGCCCATCGAGCGCAGATAATCTTTGTTCACGCGCCAGAACCATTTCAGTGGCGGCAAGGGCAATCGACATCTGCCGCGCCTCCTCGGCAATACGCCGAGCATAAATGGCCGAGAACACCGCACCTGAAACCAGTGCTGTCCACATGCCAGCGACATAGGTGGAGGGCAGAACCAATGGATCAGTCGCAGCCCAGGGCAATGGATAATGATAAAGTGCGAGCACACTGGCGCAGGCTAGACCCAATGCCGCAAGTGACGCCGTCCATGGTAGGGGGAGGGACGTCGCCGACACGGTGACAGGCACCAGAAACAAAAACGCGAACGGGTTCTGAAGTCCGCCGGTCAGATAAAGAAGTCCCGCCAATTGCGCCACATCATAGGCCAGCAACAATCCTGCGGCTTGCGAACTCAGTCGCAAACTGCCGCGCCAGCGCAAATTCAAAAATATGTTGAGCCAGGCTGAGAGCGCGATGAGGCTAAGACAAGCAGAAAGCGGCAGTTTGAAGCCCAGCCAATATTGTACAAACAGAACGGCACCAAGCTGCCCAACCACGGCGAGCCAGCGCAGCCGGACCAGCGTGCGCAGGCGCAGCAGCCCGGCATTTTGCCGTTCCAAAAAATTCATGTCCTGGACTTGTGTCACGATTCAACCTGAACTAGCTCTTGGCCCAGACTAAGCGAACCCATGCAAATTTCAAAACTTATCCATAACCGCGGCACCCTGGCATTCTTGCTGGTGCTTCTGGGAGAGATTTTGGTCCTGTGGCTCTTGGTGAGCGGCAGGTACCTGCCGCCGTTTCATCATCAGGAAGCACGGCCATCCTTGATTGGCGGCTCCTTTGAGCTTGAAGATTTAAATGGCGTGAAGGTCACCGAGCGAGACCTTGCGGGCAAATACACGCTTCTATATTTTGGCTATTCGCAAGACCGCGAGATGACACCAACCGAGCTTCGGGTCGCTGCCGCCGCCTTGGGGCTGCTGGGGCCAGATGCCACGCGCCTAAAAACCTATTTCGTGACCCTTGATCCCGAGCGCGACACGCCGGAAAAACTCAAAGCCTACTTGGGGGAAATCTCACTGGAACTTTCAGGCCTCACCGGAACTTTGCAACAGGTCTCCGCCATGGCAAAGGCTTACCACGTCTATTTCCGCAAGGTCCCTGACCCCAAGAACCCCCAAAACTATGAAATGGATTATTCACCACTCTTCTATTTGATGGGCCCTGATGAAAAATTCATCAAACCTTTTACCTATACAACTGATGCAAAGGGCTTGGCAGAAGGCCTGAAAATGGTGCTAGAATAAGCTGATGATTAAAGGAAAGATTTTTCCCGACATGTTGTATCCCATTTATGAACTGAACCATTTTGCTGCTGGCCCATGGAACGTGGCTGCCAAGATGGGTCTGGCCTTCTGGTCTGAACCTGGCAATGTTTTGGCCCACACGCCAGTCGGGCGTCAGGCTGCCGCAGCACTCCAAATGGTGGAGCGCGCGACAAGGCGCTATGACAAGCCGGATTTTGACATCACCTCGACAACCATCGCCGGCAAGGAATATTCGGTCACCGAGGATGTTGTCTGGAAAACTCCCTTTTGTGATCTCCTCCATTTTGCCAAGCCTGCGCTGGGAAAAAACAAGCAGCCGAAATTGCTGATGGTGGCCCCCATGTCGGGCCATTATGCAACGCTGCTGCGCGGCACCATTGAAGCCATGCTGCCGCATTTTGATTGCTATGTGACGGACTGGATGGATGCCCGCGATGTTCCGGTTGAACATGGCGCATTTGATCTTGATGATTATTCCGAAACCATAATTGCGGCCCTTCATCATGTGGGCACGCGCGCCCATGTTATGGCCGTGTGCCAGCCTTCAGTGCCTGTAATGGCCGCCGTTTCACTGATGAGCATGGACAATGATGCTCTGGTGCCGCTCTCCATGGTGTTGATGGGCGGGCCCATTGATACGAGGGTCAACCCAACCTCGGTCAACAAACTGGCCGAAGGCAAAAGCCTCGATTGGTTTGAAAAAAATTCGATCATGCCAGTGGCTGGCACCCACGCCGGCGTCGGCCGCAAAGTCTATCCAGGTTTCATGCAGCTTTCGAGCTTTCTCGCCATGAATCATGAGCGCCATTTGAAATCGCACCGCGAGCTGTTCCATGGTCTGGCTGAAGGCAAGGCCAATGAGAGCGACCGCCACATCACCTTCTATGATGAATATATGGCGGTGATGGATCTGACGGCGGAGTTTTATCTGCAAACTGTGGAACGCGTATTTCTCAATCACGATCTGCCCAATGGCACTTATCATCATCGTGACCGTTTGATTGATCCATCGAAGATCACCAAGACAGCGCTTCTCACCATTGAAGCCGAGCGCGATGATATTTCGGGCGTGGGCCAGACCGAGGCTGCGCATAAAATCTGCATCAACATTCCCAAGGCCAAACAAATGCACCATGTGCAAATGGGTGTGGGGCATTACGGCGTATTCTCGGGTTCAAAATTCCGCGCTGAGGTCGCTCCGCGTATTGTGGATTTCCTGACCCGACAAAAAGCATGATTGGACTGCTGCGCGGAATTTCAGCGCGGCTGGCAACGCAAAGTCTGCCCGATCCCGTCTTCATCGAAGCTGCGGGCCAAAAAATCCAGCTGCGATTTCGTCGAAATCCGAGGGCGCGCCGCATGGTGCTGCGCCTGTCATCAAAGGGTGATGGCCTGATCATGACGCTGCCCAAGCGCGTGGGGTTAAGCGAAGCGTTGCGCTTTGCTGAAACCTCACGGGCCTGGATTGAAAAATCTCTGCAACGTCAGCCGCCGGGCCAGAAATTATCTGATGGTGTTGAAATTCTGTTGCGTGGGATTCCGCACAAAGTGAAATTCAGCGGTGGCCGTCGTGGTGTTGTCTCAATTGAGGAAGGCCTCATTACTATTCCGGGTGATCCAGCCCACGCCGAGCGGCGCTTGCGCGATACCTTGAAAAAAATGGCACTTGTGGAATTGACGGCGGCCACCAAACGTTACGCCGCACAAATGGACGTCACGTTTTCGAGGATCACCGTGCGCGACCAGAAAAGCCGCTGGGGCTCTTGCGCAGCATCAGGCGCACTTTCTTATTCATGGCGTCTCATTTTAACACCACCCGATGTTCTGGATTATGTAGCGGCCCATGAAGTGGCCCACCGCCGCGAAATGAATCACGGGCCCAAGTTCTGGCGGCTGGTCCTCTCGCACTGCGCCCACAGCAAGACCGCAACCCAATGGCTGAAAAAACACGGCCGCGACGTGCACCGACATCTGTGACGGTTCACTCTGCGATCATGAGAAATGTTGTCTTCGCAAAGCCAAACTGCTGAAAGGTTGCAATGGCAACCATTGACCTCAAAACCAAGAAGTTCCGATTAGTGCTCATGCGCCCCGAAATGGTGACGGACAGATGGGTGGAATGGGCCAACGACCGGGTGTTGATGAGGCAGGTCAATTCGAAGCTGCGAAAAATTTCCATCACAGATGTTCAGGACTATGTTCTGCAAGCGACCGCGCAAAAGCGAGCCATCATTGGGATCTTCGATCTTTCCTCAATGTCCCATGTCGGCGTGTGCGAAATTCTTTTTGATCAGGCCCATAAGAATGCCAACCTCGACATCCTGATTGATTTCAAGCGTTACGACATTGCAAAGGTGCTGGACGAAACGCTGCCCCCGCTCTTTCAGGAATTGAAATTGAGATTTGGTGCAGAGAAGGCTGTCATTCTAACGCCAGCATCGCATCACGCATTAATTGCGTATCTCGATCAGTCCGCATGGCAAAAAGAAGGCGTGCTCAGATCAGAATATCCCAATGCAACTGAAAGCAACCGAATTGACGGAATTCAATATGGGTGGTTGCTGTAAATATACTTCTGATTTCATATGGTTACGGACCCGTTGCCAATCAGCAACAGCCCATATTTAAAAAAAAATAATTCTGGAAAGCTTTGCAATTGTGTTTTAAATGCGCTGTATGCGGGGCGCGGGAGATTCCAAATGAAATTCAAGACGACAAGTTTGCTGGGCCTATCAGTTTTGGCTCTAGGCGCTGTTTTCGCGGGGCAGGCTCAAGCCGCTCCAGCGGGTTGCACAATTTCCGGCATCGTTACGGCGGGCGGAATGTTGACGGGCACAGATGTTACCAGCAGCACGAGCAGTGGTTCACTTAATGGCAATTGGGATTCACTCTTTGGCGAGGGTGCCGGGCTTATCACCTGCGATGCTTGGAATTTCCAAAGTGACTTTGCCTACTATGATCACCGTGCAAGTGCTTCGACGGGCAACAAGAATTCAGCCAGCAAGAATTTCAGCGTTCCAGAAGGACATTTTGGCGGTGACGTTTTCTGGCGTGCTCCCAACTCGGGCGCGTTTGGCGTTCAGGCTTCCTATGTAACTCAAACCACAATCATACCGGGCTTCGCAGCTGATTATCTGAGGCTTGGTGCTTTCGGTGAATACTATCTCAATGACCAAGCAACACTAGGCCTTGGTGGTCATTATTTTTTCTCTACCCACGATCAATTTGGGTTCTCTAATCAAGGCAAAAATCATTCAGGCTTCGAACTTTCGGCCGATGCGAAATATTATTTGTCACCTGATTTAAAGTTCTCGCTGACGGGTGAATTGCTGAATAGCCAATACACCAGCACGAATTTCCCTGGCTCATTGAACCTGAATGGTTATGCGATAACCGCGCAAGCCGATTACCAGTTTAACGACAGTGGTTTGATTGGTTTCATCGGTGGTCGCTATGCCCATCGCACCCTCGGCTCCGACAGCTCGCCAGACAATCTCAATATTAATGACAAGCAGGTTTATGTTGGTATGACCTTCGCGTTCGGCGGGCCAAAAGGAGCTTCTCTGGTTGCTCGCGATCGTAACGGGCCGGTTAACAACACCAGCACCTTCTTGGAAAAGCTGCCTGATCCGATCAGTGACTTAGAGATTTCCGGGCTCCAGAGCGGCGGCGGCGGCGCTCCATAAGCCAAGCGATGTGATTTGACTTGGCCGTATTATCTAATATGGCTGAATTGTTAAAGTAGCGGCGATGGGGCATCCTCATCGCCGTTTTGTTAGTAAGGCAGCTCTTGCATGCAACTTGAAACCGAGCGCTTTTCAATCAGGCCTTTAACCGCCCTCGATGCGGCACCTCATTTGTGCGCGTGGACGCTGGATCCTTTGGGCGCTGAGATGCTCAATCAATCGCAACACGTCTGGGCCATTGAAGACCAGCGCCGTCTTTTTGCGGCACAGGCAAACAATCCCTCACAACTGCGATTGGGGATCTGGGCCAAGGAGATCAACAAGCTGATCGGCTTTTTCATCGTCGACCTTCACCCCAAAATCCAGGCCTATACGTTGACCACCTTAATCGGCGAGCTTTCCTGGCGGGGCCAGCACGTGATTGGAGAAGCCGCCGATGTGATTCACGGCCACTTTTTTGAAAAGCTCGGCTTCCTCAAGGCCAAGGCAAATGTGCGGCCCCACAATAAATCCATGCTCTGGATGATGTCGAACGGCGGTTGGCGCAAGGAAGCGCATTTGATAAAACATATTCGTGACAACGTGAACCAAACTCGCGTTGATGTTTTGGCGATGGGGCTTTTGCCAAAGGACTGGAAAGAAGGTGTCGCGCGCAGAAAACGGTTTGCACTTGAGCGGCAAGCGCGGCAAAGTGATATGGGTCATGCAAAGTAGTTCAAAGCCACAACATCTTGATCGGCAATTCTACGCCACGCTCGAAAAAAAAACTTGGCTGGAGAGCGAGCTTGTCCGATCATGGTTGGTCAATGATCCAACGCTATATGCCGATGTTTTAAAGTCCCCTGAAATGTCGCTTCCAGGCTTGGGGCCTGTCATCGATCATCTTGAAGCCAGAACCGGCAGGCCGCTGAAACATTTGCGCCGCGCAACAAAGATAACCCCGGTCATGTTTGATGGGGCTGATCACGCTCCGCTGCGCCGGGCTCTGGCTGTTTATTTTTCGCACAAGGCCGTTCTCGCCGAGCAGATGCTGCCAAAGGCCCTAAATGAATTTCTTGCTCCCCTGCAAAAGCCGGGTTTGGTTGACGTCTATCATCACATCGTTAAAGGCTTGGTCGCCGAGTTTATGGCCCTGCTTGCGGGAAAATCACTCCCCCACGAAATTTTGGAGTTAAGGCTCGATCGCATTATCATCTCTAATCTAAGTCCCTCCGAAGTGCTGGATCTTGATCGGCGTTTTGGCATCGCCTTTGGTTTTTTTGAGGAAGATTGCGCAGACGAAATGGAAATGGCGTGCAGGGTGGGCTGTATCACCTTTGGCAGTGAAACTCTTGTGATGATGTTGGTTGAGAATATTTTAAGCGCGATCTCAGCCTCCAGTCCTTCGCATCCAGCAGTCTTGCCGAGCTTTCCTGCAGAAACCGGCGTGCCCTTAACCTGGCGTCGTGCAAGCCAAGATGTGGTCATTGGCGGCTGCCCCGTAAAATCGGGCGACTATGTGAAGATGAGGTTGCAAGCCGCAGCCTATTCCGAAACGCCAGCAATCCGAAATGTAATTTTTGGGGCTGGCCTCCATTCTTGCATCGGAAAACAAATCAGCCTGGTGCTTTGGGAACAAATCACTTTGGCCTTCAACGCGCTGAAAATTCGCGGGCGGCTTGGCACCTATGATGCCATTGTGGAACCCTATATGAGACGTTACAACAAGGCGGAAGTTGAAATCCTGTGAAAACCTATTCTGAAAATAGAACACTCATCATCAACGCACTGGTGGGGATCAAAGCCTTCCAACCCGAAGCTGCGGCGGAATGGATCGCCAATGCCGACCGGGATGTTGAATTGGCCTCACTGGGAATTGACAGCATGGCCGTGATTGATCTGTGCATGGACATAGAAAAGTACACAGGTCGGGAGGTTTTGATCGACGAGCTTGTTGACAACCCGACGCTCAACAAACTTGCCAAGCATCTCAGCGAACGCGGATGAACCCGGTTGAACTTCTCGGCCCTGATTACGACACGCCGCCGTATGCTCAATTACCCGTTGAAAGCTGCCTGCTCATTTGTACAACCCCCAGAATTGGGGGCCACGCCCTTGCAGCTGCATTTTTGGCCCAAGGCTGGGGCACGCCACTGGAATATTTCAATCCCGATTCCATGATCCCTCTCCAAAAGAGGTGGATTGATAGCAGTGTGGGAAACTACACGGCGGCGAAAGAAAACCTGGAAATTTATGGAAAGCATCTCGCAGAGAAGAGATCGACTAGCCATCTATTTTCCGTAAAATTGCTACCTGATCAAATGGCCTTGTTTGGAAAATCCTTTGGCAACTCGTCCTCGATAACCCATTTTGTTCATTTGAGCAGACGCGACAGGACGGCCCAAGCGATTAGCTTGGCCGCAACCTTGCTTACAAGGCATGCCTTCGACAACAATTTCGAATTCAAATATATTCCGAAGGTCAAAGAAATTGATGACAAAAGAATGACCGAAATTTTCAACTGGCTGACAGCAGGAGAGGCATTCTGGCACGCGCACATCGCCAAGATTCCAAAATCCCGTTCACTGCATTTCCATTGGGAGGATTTTCAGGCGGACCCAAAATCATGCTTCAGCGCCATTGGGGAGAAATTCTCCCTGCCGTTTTCGTCCGACAAGGTTGGCCGTTTCGATCAGCCCTACAACGCAGACACGGAATTGAAGATGGAACTGAAAAAAAGATTTGGAAATCTTTTGGAGAGGCTCCAACGCGACGCGTGAGACTACCTCAATAAATCGTCTTGCCCTCAGGGGCCGTCCGCCGTCGCCCGAACAGTGATTCAATCAGGTTTCGCGGCGGCTCGTTGTTCACCTGAATGGGTGGGGCGATATAGTCAGGGCCAACGCCTTCACCACTGCTATCAGCGTTTGCATCCGCCACCACATCCTGCACCACGCCGGCACCTTCATTGCCGGGCAGAATGGCAACTGCGAGGCCTTGATGCGCCGGCGCCATCACATCGCGCCAAATCTGTGTTGGCAGGGAACCTCCCGTCACATTCTTGGTCGGTGAATTATCATCATTGCCAAGCCACACGCCCGCCACATAATAGGGCGTGAAGCCCACGAACCATGCGTCGCGGTAATCCTGGCTCGTGCCGGTCTTGCCGCCAATGTCGAAATTTCCAAACTGCGCCTTCACACCCGTGCCATGTCGGACAACCGCCCTGAACAAGCGGTTCATCTGGCCAAGTTCAGTTTCCGACACAACCTGGCCAAGTCCGCTGCCCTTGCGCTCATAGAGAACCTTGCCATCGCGCGTGGTGATGCGGCGAATGACATAAGGTTGAACGGCAAGCCCGCCATTGGCAAAGGGCACAAAGGCAGACGTAAGCTCAAGGGGTGTAACTTCTGATGTGCCAAGAGCCAGCGATGCGTCATGACCAAGGGGCGAGGTGATGCCTAAGCGTTCAGCCGTTGCCGCCACATTGGAAGGCCCCACCGCCACGGCAAGCTTTGCCGCCACTGTGTTGATTGATTCTGCAAAGGCCGTTTCCAGCGAAACTTCGCCAAGATATTTGTGCTTGTAGTTTTCAGGCGACCAGTTGCCGATTTTCACAGGCTCATCAACCTCAACGGAATCAGGCGTGAAACCTTTTTGCATGGCCGTCAGATAGACAAACGGCTTGAACGCCGAGCCCGGTTGGCGCATCGCCTTGACGGCGCGGTTATATTGGCTGCGCTGATAGCTCCGTCCACCCACCAGTGCCGCAACGCCCCCCGTGGTGTCCATCACCACAACAGCGCCCTGTGTGACGTTGAGCTTCTTGGCATTATCGGCAAGGCGCTTTCGAAGCGAGGTTTCAGCATCGGCCTGGATTGCCGGATCAATCGTGGTCTCAATCACAATCGATGTGTCGTAGTTCTTGAGAAGCAGCGGCAACTGCGCATCAATCCAGTCGACTGCATATTGTCGCGGCGTTTGCGCATTGGGATCAAGCACACTGGTTTGCGAATTCTCGGCCGCGTTCACCTGCTCCTTGGTCACATAACCTTCATCAAGCATGGCTTGGAGAACAATGCGCGCGCGGGCGTCGCTCTCTTCAGGATTGTTCGCAGGGTTATAAGTCGTAGGAGCCTTCAGCGAGGCCGCCATCTTGGCTGCCTCCATCAGGGTGAGCTCATTGGCTGACTTGTTGAAGAACGTATGTGCAGCCTGTTCAATGCCCGTGGCACCAGAGCCGAAGAACACGCGGTTCAAATAAAGCTGGAGAATTTCGTCCTTGGTGAATTTGGATTCAATCCAGATCGCAAGGACAGCTTCCTGGGCTTTGCGCGTTGCGGTTTTCTCCGGGCTCAAGAACAGGTTCTTGGCCAATTGCTGGGTGAGTGTAGATCCCCCCTGCACCATGTGGCCTGCGAGAACATTGCGCCCCATGGCACGCAGCAGCCCGATGGGGTCAATGCCGAAATGGCTGCGAAAGCGCCGGTCTTCAATGGCGATCACGGCGTTGGGAACATAGGATGGAAGCTGGCTGATGCGCGCGGCATCGCCAAAGAATGAACCTTCCTGCGACAGCACCGTGCCGTCATTGGCAAGGATCATTTCGCCGGGCTGGCGCACCGGAATCTGCAGAAGCCCGCGCTGGTCAAGGGAGAACCAGATATAGCCAAAGGCCAAGGCACCGACGACAGCACCCCAAAACCCGACGACGGCCAGAAACTTCGCAAGTCGCCACCACAGGCCGCGCCCGCGTGATTTGCGCGAGCGACGGTCAGAAGACGCATCATCATCAGAAAACAGCCGCGGCTCGCGTCGCTGTTGCCCTTTTCGCCCATTGCCCGGCCGTTGCGCCATAAATTGTTTGATCCCGTGAACCACGCCAGTTTAGGGCCAACACCTTGCCGGGGAATGAACGCCGAAAACC
>JBDSTO010000020.1:0-19423 GCA_039928255.1 Aestuariivirga sp.
TCGCGGCCAGTGGCCCGATTGAATCGAGAGAGTCGGCCAGCGGAAACACCCCTGCCCGCGAAATGCGCCGTGCCGTAGGCTTGAACCCCACAATGCCATTATAAGCTGCGGGAATTCGGCTCGACCCGCCGGTATCCGTGCCGATGCCCAAGGCGCACATGCCGTCTGCAACCGAAATTGCAGCCCCTGAGGATGATCCTCCGGGCACACGCCCCGTTTCGCGGTCATAGGCGTTGCGCGGTGTTCCATAATGCGGATTAAGGCCAACACCGGAATAGGCAAATTCAGTCATATTGGTGCGCCCCAGAACCACAAAGCCCTTGGCCTTCAGCCGCGCAATGGCTGCAGCATCAGACGTCGCAGCAGGCTCACCCTGTAAAACCTTGGACCCGGCCTTGGTCACTTCGCCTGCAAGATCAAACAGGTCTTTGACTGAAAACGGAATGCCAGCATAGGGCGACGGCTGCCGCCCACGGTCACGCAAACGGTCCTGATGGTCAGCCTCGCGCCTGGCACCTTCGGCATCAACCGAAATAAATGTTCGAGAGCCCTCGCCTTGCGGATCGGCGATGCGCGCCAAGGATTGCTCCACCAACTCCCGCGATGATTCTTTGCCCTCGGCCAGCAATAGAGCCAGTTCATCCAAAGTCGGTTCAGCCATCATACTCACCCTAAAACTGCTTTCACTTTTTCAACAAGCTGCTTCAGCGAGAATGGCTTCTGCAGAAAATCATAATCTGTTGGCCCGTCGGCATTGCGCTCAAAAGCATCTTCGGCATAGCCCGACATGAAGATGAATTTGGCTGTCACCTTGCGACGGCGCAATTCTTTCAACATGGTGGGCCCATCCATTTCCGGCATCACCACGTCCGAAAGAATAAGCTCAAAACCATCCTTGTCGTTTTCGACAGCTTCCAGCCCGGCTTCACCACTTTCGGCCTCAACAACGGTATAGCCACGCGCCGTCAACGCACGAATGGCAAACGCCCTGACGGAGGGTTCATCCTCGACAATGAGAATGCGGCCCCGGCCCGAGAAATCCTCGCGCACCGGAACAACCTCGGCCACCGCTGCCACGGGTGTGGCGGTTTCAACAGCCGTATGGCGCGGCAGGAAAATGCTGAACGTCGTGCCCTTGCCGATTTCGCTGTCGCAATAGATGAAACCACCCGTCTGCTTGACGATGCCATAGACCATCGAAAGTCCAAGCCCGGTTCCCTTGCCAACTTCCTTGGTCGTAAAAAACGGCGCCCAGATCTTGTCCAGAATATCCTTGGGAATTCCGGTGCCCGTATCTTCAACCTGGCAGACCACATAATCAGCCTCGGGTAGAACATGGCCTGTCGACTGAGATTTGTCGGCGGGCAGATTATAGGTGCGAACGAAAAGCTTGCCGCCCTTGGGCATGGCATCGCGCGCATTGACGGCGAGATTGATGATCACCTGTTCAAATTGGTGAATGTCCACGAATACCGGCCACAGGTCGCGGCCATGGATGATCTGCAGTTCGGCTTTGCCGGAAAGCACGCGATCGAGCAAAATCCCAAGGTCCGAAAGTGCTGCAGAAAGATCAAGCACCTTGGGTTGCAATGTCTGCTTCCGCGAGAACGCTAAAAGCTGGCGCACCAGATTGGCAGCACGCGCAGCATTCTGCTTGATGTTCATCACGTCCTGGAAGGACGGGTCGGTCGGTCGGAGTTTGGCAAGAAGGAGATCCGCAAAACCAATGATCGGCGTCAAAACATTGTTGAAGTCATGGGCAATGCCGGAAGCAAGCTCGCCTACAGCCTGCATCTTTTGGCTTTGCGCCAATTGCACTTCCAGTGATTTGCTCTCGGTGCGATCCAATGAGAAAACCGTGACCATGCCTTCAGACCCGGCGAGTTTGGCAAGTGTTAGCTGCGCATTGCGCGGCGGCTCACCTTCAAACATGGCCTCTAGTTTTGAACTGGCAAAGCTCTTGCCCTGCAGGCTGGCCAAGGCCTCTTGAAGACCAGAGCGCGAGTCTGGCTTCATCGCAACTGAAAGCAGCGAACCAATTTTTGCTGCCTTTGAAATGGAGAGAAATTCGGCGTTGGCCTTTTGCAAAACACCCTTCTCGTCAATCTCGGCAACACCCATGGGTGCCGTGGCCGAAAATTGCGCCATCACATCTTGGGCAGCACTTGCCGTATCAGCAGAACCGCGCATTACCATGGCGCGAAGCGGCAAGCTGGCGCCATTCTTGTCAAAGTCCGTCCGACACACGAGCTGGTAAATATCAGAGCTGCCAGATTTGGACTTGAGCGCCAGGCTGGCCTTCTCAATCCGGTGCCCGTTGGCCACCGGGGCCACTGCCGTCAATTGCCTTGCGGCATCATTGCCAACCAGAGCCGCCAGAGTCATTTGCCCGGATTGTGCCTCGGTCAAATCAAAACCAAGCCAACCAGCCAGCGTCGCATTCACATAATCAATCTTGCCATTGGGTTGCGATGAGAAAAATCCAACTGGCGCATTATCGAGATAAGTGACGATGTGTTGCAAACGCACAAACACCGCTTCCTGGTCAACCCTTTCGGCCGTCACATCGCTATAGCGCCACAGCGTCGTCCCGCCCCGCACATTACTTGCCAGGGGCGCAACCGAAAGCCTGATCCAGCGCGCCTGCCCTGATGATGCACCAGGAATGCGCGCACCCGGTGCAAGCCGCACTTCGCGTGACGCGGCCTTCCCCTCATTGGCCGACTGGGCCAATTGATAAACCGGCACCGCCACGTCGGTGTAACCTGAATAGAGGACGTCAAAGCCGACAAGGCGGGAACCTCCAGCCATCGACACGAGTTTCAAATAAGGCCCATTCGCAAAAAGCCCGCGCCCTTTTTCATCGGTCACCAGAATGGCATCTGAAAGCCCGTCCGATACAATGTCGAAAAACTGGCGCTCGGAATCAGAGCCCGCAAATTTGATAACACCAGCCAGCCAGAAGAATGCAAAGCAAAGGCCAAAAAACGAAAGCAACGCCGCCGCCGCAAGCAGCGGCAGTTGATAAAGGCCCTGCACGCGGTAAGCTAGGGCGCCCACGGCCACGGCAAGCAGGAATGCCAAAACCAGCGCCACGGCGTTTTGCCTGCCGCTGCTTCTGCGCGCCCCGTCCTGCACCACCTCGTCGCCCGCCATGCCTTTTCCCGAATCAACCCTGCCTACAGTTATTTGAAGTGTAAGCCTTCGTACAGAAGCCAGCGGTGCAATTCCGCAAAAGGCACTTCTAGGCGCCGAAATTTTAGGTTATGTTCGCAAGAACAAATATGGGAGTGCCGCATGCCAGACCTTCAACCCTATTATTCATGGATCGCATTGGCCGTGCTGCTGCTGATCGTTTTGATCGCCGTCACGCTGATTTTGCGTTTGACTGGTGGACGCGTCCGCGGGCGTCGCGGCTCACGTCTAGGTATTCTGGAATATCATGACATCGACAAGACCCGCAGGCTTGTCCTGCTGCGCCGCGACGACATTGAACATCTGGTCCTCATTGGCGGCCATCAGGATCTGGTGATTGAAAGCGGCATTGAAACCGGATTGGCGGGCCGTGGCCCGATGGAATTGCCGCGCCACAGTGAGCCGTCATTGCCACTGCGCCCGGCCCCTCGTCCTGCCGTGTTTGGCAGCCGCCGTCCTAATTTGCGCCCGGTCGATAATAATCCCATCGACCCGAACGATGACGGCAGCAACCAGGCGTCATAAAAAAGGCCAGCTCAGTGAGCTGGCCACTTCATTTGATCAATCTTACTTCTTCAGCTTCAGCGCAATGAAGCGCGTGTCGCCGGGCTTGCCAGACTTCGACATCAGCAACAGCAAGGATGATTTGCCGTCCTTGGTTGCCTGATCAGCGGCGGCGGCCACATCAGCAGGGCTTTCAACGGGTTTGCCCGCGGCTTCCAGCACAACGTCGCCAGCTTCAACGCCCTTGTCGACAGCGGCTCCACCGGCTGTCACGTCAGCAACCACAACGCCTTTAACCTTGTCGTCGATTTTGAACTTGGCGCGGGCTGCATCATCAAGCGTTCCAAGGCTCATGCCCAGAACACTGGTCATCTTTGCTGGTGCGTCAGGTTGAACGGATTTTTTGGCATCTACTGAGGCAAGCTGCTTCTCACCATCCTCAAGACGGCCCAAAGTCACCTTGATGTCCTGTTCCTTGCCGTCGCGAACAATCTTGACGTCAACTTCCTTGCCCACATCCGTTTCAGCAACCACGCGTGGCAGTTCCTTGGAATCGGCAATGTTACGCCCATCAAAGCCTACGATCACGTCACCTGTCTTCAGGCCCGCCTTTTCAGAAGGGCTGCCCGAGGTTACGTCGGCAACCAATGCACCCTTGGATTTGTCGAGGCCCATGGTCTCAGCAAGGTCTGGCGTCACTGTCTGGATTTTCACACCAAGCCAACCGCGGCGCGTCTCGCCATATTTGACAAGCTGCGCCACAACACTCTTCACCGTGTTGGCAGGCACAGAAAAGCCAATGCCAACGGAACCACCAGTCGGCGAGAAGATTGCCGTATTCACGCCAATCACTTCACCACTCATGTTGAACAGCGGCCCGCCGGAATTGCCCTTGTTGATGGCGGCATCCGTCTGGAAATAATCATCGTAAGGCCCCGCATTGATGTCGCGGTTGCGCGCCGAGATAATTCCCAGCGATACCGAGCCACCAAGACCAAACGGATTGCCGATGGCCAAGGCCCACTCACCCACACGAACCTTGTCACTGTCGGTAAAGGATACGGCAGGCAGCGGCTTGTCCGATTTGACCCGGATGACGGCGATGTCCGTTTTGGCGTCATGGCCGACGAGTTCGCCCTTGAGAATGGTGCCGTCCTGCATATGCACTTGGATCTTAACTTCACCATCAACAACGTGGTTGTTGGTGACGATGAGACCGGTGGAATCAATCACAAAGCCCGAGCCCAATGAGTTGACCGTGCGGCCGTTGCCATCAGGCCCGCCATCACCATTGTTGGGGGCATCGCCATTATTGCCCTGGTCGCCGTTATTGTCTTTCGGCTGGTCCTTCTGGCCCTGCTGGTTGCGACGCTTCAGAAACTCGTCAAAGAAATCCTTGAACGGCGAGTCATTGGGCGAAGAATCTTGTGTAACAGAATCCGCACCATTGGCGCGCGACTCAACCGAGATTTCCACGACCGAAGGCAAGAGCTTCTCTGCCAAATCAGCCACATTGGGCATCACGGCAACTTCGGCCCGGGCCGGACTGGCGACGACGCCCTGCATTACAGGCGCTGTCAGCGCCAAAGCAGAAAGAGCCACGGCGCCAAGCGTGTTCCGGGCCAGAATAGGAAGTTTCATGCGTATCTCCGTGAAATCAGTTCAACTCGAAAGTACTTTGGCAAGCCAGACGAGGCCCACCCCGAACGCCAGTGCCATGGCACCAGCCATCCGTAATTGTTCACTACTCAAGCCTTCCAAGCGCGCCAACATGGCTTTTACATGGCTGGGCACAAGGGCGTAAAGCAGGCCCTCGATCACGAATACGAGACCGACAGCCTGCACCAGTGAATGGATCACGGTTTTTCTGCTGGAACTTGGCTCATGTCCTTCTGCGCGCCAAAATAGCGGAAGAACTCAGAATTCGGGCTCAACACCAGGCTGGTTCCGCCCTGACCGAGACCCTTTTGATAGGCCTGCATCGAGCGGTAGAACCCATAAAATTCAGGGTCCTTCTGATAGGAGGCCGCAAAGATTGAGGCCCGCTCAGCATCACCTTCACCGCGTATGATTTCCGCCTGGCGGTTGCCTTCGGATACTGTTTCCAGCGCCTTGCGGTCTGCTTCAGCTGTCATCTGCGTGTTGAGGGCCTGGCCCTTGCCGCGCAAATCTTGTGCTTCCGCCAGACGCTCGGACTTCATCCGCTCATAGGTCGCGTCCAGAACTTCCTTCATCAGATCAGTCCGGCGAATCCTCACGTCCACAATCTGAATGCCAAGATTTTGCGCCTCGCCACGCACCTGATCGCGGATTTCCGCCATCATCACTTCGCGGTCCTTGGAAAGCGCTGCTTCAAATGTGCGCTTGCCATAGGTCTGGCGCAGTGCAGCGTTCAAGCGCGTGTCGATACGCTGCTTTGCAACATCCTGGTCAGCACCCACCGTTTCGCGGAACTTCTGCGGGTCGGCAATTTTGACCAGTGTCACCATGTCAACCAGATAGCGCTGCTTGTCAGAAACCTGCACCGCCATATTGTCGGAGCTCCACATGAAAATGCGTTTCTCGATTGGCACAATCTCATCGGCAATCGGCCATTTCAAATGCAGGCCCGGCTGCTCAATCAGCCGCGACACTTCACCGAAGTGAACAACCAAAGCAGATTCCCTCTGGTCAACCGTGAACAGGGATTGTGAAGCCACGACCAACGCTGCAATGGCAACGGCACCGAGGCCAAATCTTACAGTCTTGTTCATTGTCCGCTCCCCGGAGTTGTTGGTGCAGCAAGGGCAGGCAATGGCAGATAAGGTACCACACCTTGTCCGCCCTTGCCCTGATCAATGATCACGCGGTTGGACGAGCCTAAAACTTTTTCCATGGTTTCAAGATAAAGCCGCTCGCGCGTCACATCCTTGGCCTTGGCATATTCGGTGTAGATCTGCTCGAACCGCTGCGCTTCACCCTTGGCGGAAGCCACGGCCTGGGCCTTGTAGCCCTTGGCATCTTCAACCACCTTGGCCGACTGGCCTTCGGCGTTGCGCAACGTCTTGTTGGTATATTGCTCAGCCTGGTTGATCAGGTTTTGCTGGTTCTGCTTGGCGCGCTGCACTTCTTCAAAGGCATCAAGCACAGGCCCTGGCGGGTCCACGCCTTCGAGTGCAAGACCAGTTAAAACAATACCGGCATTATATTGGTCAAGGGTGCGTTGAACAATCTCGGTCACCTGGTCCTGGATGGCAAGACGACCTGTGGTCAATGCCTCAGTCGCCGGCGTGCGCCCTACGATCTCACGCATGGCGCTTTCCGAAACAGCCCGCACCAACGCTTGCTGATCAGCGATGTTGAAGAGATACTTTTCCGGATCAGCGATCTTCCACAAAACCTTGAAGCGAATGTCGACCATGTTTTCGTCACCGGTCAGCATCAATCCTTCATCGCCAGCATCGCCAATCGAAATCTGGTTTTCTGCGGCCACGCGCAGGATCTCAACCTTCTCGACAGGCCACACCATAAAATGCAGGCCGGGGCCCACATTGCGCGTGTACGAACCCAGGCGCAGCACCATGCCGCGCTCATCGGGTTGAACCTGATAAATTGAATTATAGGCCCAGAACGCCACGAGCAAAGCCAAGGGAATGGCCCAAATTCCAATGCCCCCGCCACTGCGCGGACCCATTCCGCCGAACATGTCGCCAAAGCCCTTGAGAAGCTTCTCAAGATCAGGCGGCTGGTTTCCCGGCCCTCTGTTTCCCCCATTGTTGCCCCACGGGTTACGCGGCGGCGGGACTTTTGGTCCCTGCCCCCAGGGTCCACCGCTCGGCGGCGGGCTCGATCCTTGGGGCTTCTTGTCGTCGTCGTCTTTGTTCCAGGGCATGTCTCATCCTTCAGGAATTATGTGCAATGGCATATAGGTACCGCCCGGTGAAATGTCTACCAGTCAGCTTTTCCGTTCCAGAACGGAAAAGGTGAAACCCGCCGTGTCTCCTGGGGCTGGGTTATGGTGTTCCGAGCGAATGTGGCGCCAGTCATTTGGCGACAACGGCGGCATGGAAACGTCGCCTTCCACCTCAGCCTCAATCACCGTAAGGTAAACGCGCGAAGCCAGCGGCAAGATCTGGCGAAAAATCTCGGCCCCGCCGATCACACAAACCTCTCCGGGTTCGCCTTGCATCGCGCTCTCAAGCGCCGCTTTGGCATTGCCGACGACTGTTGCACCTTCCGCTTTGAAAGCGCCATTTCGGGAGATCACAATGTTGCTGCGACCCGGCAAAGGCCTGCGTGGCAGGCTGTCCCAAGTCTTGCGCCCCATGATCACGGGCTTGCCCATGGTCACGGCTTTGAAATTTTTAAGATCAGCTGAAACTTTCCACGGCAGTCCACCATCTTTGCCGATCACGCCATTGCGCGAGATTGCGTATACCAGCGAGACTACGGTCATTTCGCCAGATCCAGTAAGGCTTGGCCCTGAATCGAGCAATAGCAGTTTGCCAGCTCAACATCCGCTCCAACACTTTTATAAAGGGCAATGGCATTCACATTCCATTCCATCGCCAACCAGTAAATCTTCGGGTAACCGCGCGCCACGGCAACCTTCGCCACCTCGTTCAGCAATGCCCGCGCCACGCCGCGCTGTCTGAAATCAGGCAGCACCACCAGATCTTCAAGATACATAATCTCGCGACCCAGATTGGTTGAAAAGCTGCGATGCCATATGGCTGAGCCGGCAGGCATGCCATCAACCTCGGCTATCAATGCGCCGATGATGGGAGAAGCGCAAAATAACGCCGTTTCAAAGTCCGCGGCTTGCGCTGGAATTCCTTCCGGCCATTGATGCGTTCGGGCAAGTTCGGTCGACGTTTTCAACAGAAATTCGCCGTCACCAGGCTTGGCATTTCGAATCGTGATCATTGCGACACCGATGCTGCAAAAAGTGCAAGGGCCGTGAATACATTCCATGCTGAGTGGCACGCAATCGTCACCCACAGAGATCCGAAGCGCAATAACAACAGCCCCAGAACAATTCCCATCAAAAACAGCAGCCCCAGAAACACGGGCGGCGCGGCCACAGCGTGGGCACCGGCCCAAAGCGCAGCGGTGATCAACACAGCCCCCGCTTTGCCGACGGGGCTTTTAACCAGCGCAGAAAACAGTGGACCACGAAATGTGATTTCTTCGGCAAGCGGTGCGCCAAAGATGACGGCAGGAATGGCCAAAGCAAAAAGCAACGGTTTGTTTTGGGCCATATCAACCAACGTCTTCTCGACGAGACCTTTGGTGTCAGGGTCAATGTGAAGCACCGTGCCGATCACAGCAAGAGTGATAAACATCAAAACTGCAAAGCCACCAACGGTTATAAGCCAACCCAGCCATCCCAGGCGAGGCCAGTTCAACAGCAGCACACCTTCGCCTTTGGGCAGTCCGAATTTTCCAAGCCAGATGCCGAGAAACAACGTCACCAAGCCAGCCGGAAAAATCACCAGAATGCCCGCTTGCAGAACTTTGTCATAGTCGGTGCCCTGGTGCGACATGGCCCCTTCAAGGGTGCCATGAAAAACGCCCATTACCAGCAGCAGTCCAAGCACCGTCTGCAAAGCGACATTCACCAACAGCAAAACTGCCGTGATCCCAATGGCCCGCCAAAATCCCTGCAATCTTTCCACAGGGTAAAGCCAGCCCTGCCGCGCACGTGCCCAGTCCCTACCGAAACCAGCCATGCTTAAACGGCCACAGGAGCGGAAATTGCGGCGTCCGGCGCATAGTTCAAAATTTCAAAATCCTCATAAACAAAATCTTCGAGGTTCTTCACGGCGCGCTTTATTTTGAGTTGTGGCAGCGGATGCGGTTTGCGCGAAAGCTGCAGCTTGGCCTGTTCAAGATGATTGAGATAAATGTGCGCATCACCCAGCGTGTGGATGAATTCGCCAACTTGAAGCCCCGTCACATGAGCCACCATGTGCGTCAGCATGGCATAGGATGCGATGTTGAATGGCACGCCCAAAAAAATATCAGCCGAGCGTTGGTATAGCTGGCACGATAGTTTTCCATCGGCCACATAAAACTGAAACAGGCAATGACAGGGTGGCAGCGCCATCTTGTCAACGTCGGCGGGGTTCCAAGCCGTCACCATCAAGCGCCGCGAATCCGGCGATGACTTGATGCGCGATACAACCTGCGCCAGTTGATCGAGCGTTGAGCCATCGCGCATCGGCCATGACCGCCACTGCGCGCCATAAACCGGACCCAGATCGCCGTTGGCATCGGCCCACTCGTCCCAGATCGTAACCTTGTTGTCGTGCAGATATTTGATGTTGGTTTCACCGCGCATGAACCACAACAGTTCATAAATGATGGAGCGCAGATGAAGCTTCTTCGTGGTCACCAATGGAAAACCTGCCGATAGGTCAAAGCGCATCTGATGCCCAAAAACCGAAAGCGTGCCTGTTCCCGTACGATCAGTTTTTCGTGCACCCTTGTCCAGCACATGGGCCATCAAATCGAGATATTGTTTCATGGCGGAAGCTTACCTTGCCCTGACGATTCCACAAAATAAAAGCGGCAGGCCCCATCGCCGGGGCTGCCGCTCGCCGATAACGCTGAAACTTCAGCTGGTGAGCTTGCCCATTGTTCCTGTTGCTTCAGCAACGAGATAATAGACCGTAACACGATGCTTGGTCTTGTCGTCCTTCATCTTTTCGCCAACGGCGCGAACGGCAGCGTCTGCCGTCTTGGCGTCAAGTCCCAGTTTCTTGGCACAGAAACCGTCAACTACGCGCTTGACCTCCGCAGCGTCCGTCATTGAGACAAAGCGCGAGTCCGGACCTTTGAGAGCAATGCCACAATATTTGACAATGGCATCAACTGCGGCCTGGTTCACTTTTGAAGTATATTTCGCAACATCAGTAGAATAGTCCGACATTAATAGTCCCCCTTATGGGATTTGCCACAACCTCAAACGGATTGCTCAAGAACACTAGCATCGAGAGTAGGCCCTGCAAAGGTCTCTTTGCCGGAGGCGGAGAACTCACAGAAGCGGCATTCCGATTGGGCCTTTATTTGGCCAGACTGAACGCCTATATGTTGCTTGTCCGGTGCCGCAAGGCAACGTGACTATGGTGATAAACGGCCAGCGCAATAAGCCTATTGGACCCGGGGGCAGTACCCGGCGCCTCCACCAAAGCCGATTGCTCTTGCAATCGGCGTCGCCCGAAAGCGGATTTTCTTAAATCCGCGGCAGGGCACCACAAGCGCAATGCTTGCGGCAGCCGATTGCTCAGCAATCGTCTTTGATGGGGGCGAAACAGGATCGACAAGGGTGTAAAGGTTGGTTTTTTGCCCGTGATGGTTCCGACGTATCGGGCTATTTTATAGTTGCAAATGACAACTATGCTCCGGTTGCTCTCGCTGCGTAAGCAGTGCGAAATACCGAAAACTAAGCCCTTGCGTTTAGCGACGTAAGGCGGGGTTCGCTGGCACCTGGCAACAGAAGCCAGCACTTTCCCCAAACCTGCATTAAGTTGGATTAAGATGGATTTTCTTCACGCCTCAGAAGCCATGCTATATGGTCTCGAATCAAAGTTGCCGACACGGGGAACAAATGCCTGAAGACCTGATGCGATATGACCAACTGGCCCAGAACGCGCTGAAAGGTGTTGTGCGCGAAGCCTTGCGCAAGGTCGAACGGTCGGGCCTGCCTGGTGAACATCATTTCTATATCCAGTTTGACACGCGCTATCCCGGTGTTTCAATTGGTGATCGCTTGCTTGAGCGTTACCCCAGGGAAATGACCGTTGTTCTGCAGCACCAGTTTTACAATCTGATCGTCACCGATGAACGTTTTCAGGTGGAACTGTCTTTCGACAACATACCGGAAAAACTGGTGATCCCTTTTGCCTCCGTCAAAGGCTTCCTCGATCCCGCCGTGCAATTTGGTTTGCAGTTTGAATTGGCACCCATGGAAGCAGGTGCTGCCGAAGAAGCAAAGCCGGCGATTGCCGCCACCAAGCCCAAAGTCGTCGCCGATACTGAAAAACCCGAACCTGCAACTGAGCCCGATAATGATGCTCCGAAAGTCGTATCTCTCGATGCTTTCCGTAAAAAATAGATTTCTCCGCGCCGCATTGCTGGCGCTTGCGCTGACTGGCCCCGCATTCGCCGGAACCGACCCCGCCCATGAAGATTCACCCCTGGGTTCCCTTCAGCCTGCTGCGGTTGATGCCTCAACCGACATCATGAAGATCACCGCCAAGCGCCTGTTCGGTGGCGAGAAGTTGCCCGCCAATCTTACCCCCATGCCCATCGGCACCTATGCGCTGGGCTGCCTCGCCGGAGCCCAGCAATTGCCCATCACCGGCCCCGCCTGGCAAGTCATGCGCCTGTCGCGCAATCGCAATTGGGCTCACCCCGCCATGGTTAACCTGGTGGAGCGCATTGCCGCAGAGGCCAAGGAAAAAGATGGCTGGAATGGCCTTCTGGTCGGCGACATGGCCCAGCCAAGGGGCGGCCCAATGTTAAGTGGCCACGCCAGCCACCAGATCGGTCTTGATGCCGACGTCTGGTTCACCCCCATGCCCGATCATGTGATGTCGGCTGCAGAGCGCGAAAGCAAAGTGCCGCTCGAGATGGTGAAGAGCTACAAGGAATTGAACACGGACAACTGGAGCGAAAGCCGCGCCCGATTGATCCACACCGTTGCAAGCCAGCCAGAAGTTGCCCGCATATTTGTAAATCCGCCGATCAAGGCCGAGCTGTGCAAATGGGCCACGGGCGACCGCACGTGGCTTGCCAAGGTGCGCCCCTATTTTGGCCACACCTTCCATTTCCACGTCCGTATGAATTGCCCGCCCGGCGCCAAGGCTTGCCATAATCAATGGGTCCCGAAGCCCGATGATGGTACGGGCTGCGGCAAGGAACTGGCCTATTGGCAGAGTGATGCCCTTTGGAATCCGCCAAAACCCAAGCCCGGCACGCCACCTCCGCCCAAACCAAAACCCAAGCCCCCCTTGACTCTTGCTGGCCTACCTGCTGAATGCCGCGCCGTTGTTGCGGCCCCCTGACGGGACCAATCGCTTGCAACAATAAAGCCCGTTGAGGGGGCAAGAATGAGCAATGCTCAAGCGTCGAGACCTGTATTCGACAAACCGAATCTCAAACTGGCATTTGCCTCAATCGGTGTGGTGTTCGGCGACATCGGCACGAGCCCGCTCTATGCCATGCGCGAAGCCCTTCATCCTGTGGTGGCGGCCGGGGGCGATCTGCGCCTTGCGGTTTTGGGGGTGGTATCGCTTCTCCTTTGGGCCTTGTTCATTATCGTCTCGCTTAAATATCTGGTCCTCTTGATGCGCGCCGATAACCACGGCGAAGGCGGCATTCTTTCTCTCGTGGTGTTGGTCAACATCATCCTGAAAAAAAAGAGCGGCGTCGTTTTAGGGTTAGGCATCGTGGGTGCCGCCTTCTTCTTTGGCGATGCAATGATCACACCTGCCATGTCGGTGCTCTCAGCCGTTGAAGGCCTGAAGGTTATTCACCCGGGCTTTGAACCCTTCGTCGTTCCAATCACACTCGCTGTTTTGCTGTCGCTGTTCATTTTTCAATACAAGGGTACGGCCGGTGTGGCTTCGCTGTTTGCGCCAATCACAATCGTGTGGTTCCTTGTTATCGGTGCGATCGGCCTTTTTCACATTGCTGATGATCTTGATATTTTCTCTGCCCTTAATCCCATGCATGGCGTGATGATGCTGGCCGAGCGCCCGGGTCTGGCGCTTATTGTATTTGGTGGTGTGTTTCTGGCCGTGACAGGCGGTGAAGCGCTCTATGCCGACATGGGCCACTTCGGCAAAAACCCGATCCGCATGGCGTGGTTTTTTATCGTGCTCCCCGCCCTCGTTTTGAATTATTTGGGCCAAGGTGCCTTCGTCATCGCCCATCCTGAATCGGTGGACAACCCATTCTTCCTCATGCTGCCATCCTGGGGCCTCGTACCGCTGGTGCTGCTGGCAACCATGGTGACAGTCATTGCCAGTCAGGCTGTGATTACAGGTGCCTTCTCGATTGGCCAGCAGGCGATTGCGTTGGGATTGTTCCCGCGCATGTCGATCACCCACACCTCTGAAACCGAAAGCGGTCAGATCTATATCGGCCAGATCAACTGGCTCATCATGTGTGGCGTTATCTTGCTGGTGCTGGTGTTCAAATCTTCATCCAATCTGGCTTCGGCCTATGGCATCGCCGTCAACACCTCGATGCTGGTTGATACCTGCCTTGCCGTCATCTTCTTCTGGCAATCGCGCAACCTGCCCCGTTTCCTGGTTATCCCAACGCTCATTTTTGTTTTCGTGATTGAAGGTGTGTTCTATTCCGCCAACATTCTAAAGCTCGTCCATGGCGGCTACATGCCCATGTTGATCGGCTCCGTCATCATCTTGTTGATGATGACATGGATGAAAGGCATCCACCTTCTTAACGACAAGCTGAAAAAAGATTCAATCGAACTCCAAGGTCTTTTGGAAAGTCTTGAACGCCGCCCCCCTGCCCGTGTTGCGGGTGCCGCCGTGTTCATGCAGACGGATATGAAATTTGCGCCGTCCGCCCTCATGCACAATCTGAAACACAACCGCGTCCTTCACGACAAGCTGGTCTTTGTTTCAATCAAAACTGTTCAAACCCCGCGCTGGGAAGAAGACCGGGTCACAGTCACGCAAGGCCCGCTGGGTGCCTATATGGTGGCGGCAAAGTTTGGCTACATGGAGCAGCCCGATGTTCCGGCAATTTTGCGCGCCTGTTCTGCACACGGGTTGGACATCGATCCCCGCCAGGCTTCCTATTTCCTGGGGCGCCGCGTCATCATCATGTCGGCGCGTTCGTCCATGCCGTTCTGGCAACAGCGCATATTCATCATGCTCGCCAACCAGTCTGCCCGTGCCATTGAATTCTTCCGCATCCCTGCCGACCGCGTGGTCGAGCTAGGCATGCAGATGAGCGTCTAAACCCTCCAGAAAGAAAGCTATCATGTCCACTCTCCATGGCTCCGGCACAAAGTTGAGCGGCAAGCAAGTCAGTATGGCTTTCGCTTCTTTAGGTGTTGTGTTTGGCGACATCGGAACGAGCCCGATCTACACCATGCGTGAAGCCTTGCTGCCGGTCACCAATGCAGGTGCTGATCTGCGAATGTCGATCCTGGGCGTCAACTCGCTTCTGATCTGGGCGCTCTTTCTGATCGTCACGGTCAAATATGTATTGATCGTCATGCGCGCCGATGATCATGGCGAAGGCGGCATTCTTTCTGAAGTCGTGCTCGTCGAAAAACTTCTCAACAAAAAGGGCGGCATCGTTCTGGGCCTTGGCATCATCGGTGCCGGATTTTTCTTTGGCGACGCGATGATCACGCCTGCAATGTCAGTGTTGTCGGCAGTGGAAGGCCTATCGCTCATCAGTGACAGTTTCACGCCATTCGTGGTGCCTTTGACGCTTGGCATTTTGTTTGTGCTGTTTCTGTTTCAGTACAAAGGTACGGCCGGCGTTGCCAAACTCTTTGCGCCGATCACTCTGCTCTGGTTCATCACGCTTGCCTTCATGGGGCTCTGGCATATCAGCGATGATTTTGGAATATTTCAGGCTTTCAATCCTGTCTACGGCGTTGAAATGCTGGTGAGCCGGCCGGGCCTCGCCCTTCTGGTGTTCGGCGGCGTATTTCTCGCGGTTACAGGCGGTGAAGCGCTCTATGCGGATATGGGTCATTTCGGCAAAACGCCCATTCGCATGGCATGGCTTGGCATCGTGTTCCCTGCTCTGGTTCTGAATTATCTGGGCCAAGGCGCTTTTGTCATCGCTCATCCCGATGCCGTTTCTAATCCCTTCTTCCTGATGTTCCCAAGTTGGAGCCTCGTTCCGTTTGTTTTCCTCACAACCATCGTAACGATCATCGCTAGCCAAGCGGTCATCACCGGGGCTTTCTCGATTGCCCAACAGGCAATGGCCCTTGGCCTCTTCCCGCGCATGGGCATCACCCACACATCAGAGAGCGAACAAGGCCAGATCTATGTGGGTCTCGTGAACTGGGTTCTGATGTATGGCGTCATCATGCTGGTGTTGATCTTCCGATCCTCTAACAACCTGGCTTCGGCCTATGGCATCGCCGTCAATGCCGCAATGATGGTGAATGCCATCCTCTCGATTGTGTACTTCTCGAACCTGAAAGGCGCATCGCGTTTCATCACCGTGCCTGTGTTGATCTTTATTCTGCTGATTGAAATGGTGTTCTTTGCCGCCAACGCCTTGAAGCTCGAAAGCGGTGGCTATTTGCCCCTCATCATCGGCTCTATTATCATTCTGGTGATGACCACGTGGCTCAGGGGACGCCGGGCTTTGATGATAAAGTTCAACAAGGAGTCAATTGAACTTCAAAGCCTGCTGGAAAGCCTCGAGCGACGTCCCCCTGCCCGCGTCGCCGGAGCCGCCGTGTTTCTTCAGACTGATGCAAAATTTGCGCCTTCAGCCCTCATGCATAATCTGAAACACAATCGTGTGCTCCATGACAGGCTCGTATTCATCTGCGTTGAAATTGCCGAACAGCCACGCTGGGAAGAAGATCGCGTTACCGTCACCCAAGGCCCGCTTGGTGCATGGAAAGTTGAAGCCAAATTCGGCTACATGGAACAGCCCGATGTACCCGCCGCTCTTCGCACCTGTGCCGCCCATGGACTTGAGATTGACCCAAATCAGGCCTCATACTTTTTGGGCCGCCGTGTGATAAAGCCTTCCGCACACTCGTCGATGCCGTTCTGGCAACAGCGGGTCTTCACCCTGATGGCGAACCATTCCGCCCGCGCCATTGAGTTTTTCAGAATCCCGGCCGACCGCGTGGTCGAGCTCGGCATGCAAATGAGTGTCTGACATGTTGTTAAAACCCTTCTCCTCGCCCGGTCGTTTTTGGCGCGGCAATATCCACACGCATTCCAACCAGTCGGATGGTGCCTTGCCCACAGCGAATGTGATCGAGGCCTATCAGAACGCGGGTTATGATTTCCTGATGCTGTCGGAACATTTCATCAGCCACTTCAACTGGCCAATCAATGACACGCGCAGTTTCCGCTCCAACAATTTCACCACACTGATCGGCGTTGAACTTCACGCGCCCGAAACCAGCGCTGGCGAACTCTGGCATATCGTGGCCGCTGGCCTTCCGCTTGATTTCAAACCACCAAGCCCGAAAGAAACCGGTGCTGAACTGGCGCGCCGCGCCCGCGCCGCCGGGGCCTTCATCGGCATCGCCCATCCTGCCTGGTCGCAACTCACCCTGGCCGATGGTCTGGACATTGATGCCGCCCACGCCGTTGAAATCTACAATCACGGCTGCGCCATTGAAAATGACCGCGGTGAAGGCTGGTTTCTCCATGACCAGTTGTTGAATGAGGGTAAGCGCCTCTCGGCCTTTGCCACCGATGATGCCCATTTCAAAACCCCCGATCACTTCGGAGGTTGGGTAAACGTCAAGGCGCAAAGCCTTGATCCAGATGAGATTTTGCAATCGCTGAAAGACGGCAACTATTACTCAAGCCAAGGCCCGCAGCTCCACAGCATTGAATTGCAAGGGAAATCCATTTCCATCACCACTTCTCCAGTCGACACCATCACCGTTGTCTGCGGCAATTCCAGAACCGCCGTTAAAACCGGCAAGGCCATCACCTCAGCCGAATTCGATTTGAAGAAACTCGAAACCGGTTGGCTGCTCACCAAGCCCAGCCCCTGGTTCCGTGTGACGGTCATTGATCATGCGGGCAAACGCGCCTGGAGCAATCCGATCTGGTGGGATAACGTTAAGTAGCAGCCGTTGAACGGCGCTGAATAACGAGAAGTCCGATCAGCGCCAACACGGCAACGCCTGCTGCAACGCCGAAAACATTCGGCGCGCCGAACTTGTCCCAAGCCAATCCAATGGCAAGGCTTGCCGCGAATGTTGCTATGCCGCTTACAAGGCCAAACATGCCAAAAGCGGTGCCGCGCAAATGGGCGGGTGCCGCATCTGCAACAAAGCTTGAGAGAACACTTTGCGACATGGCCGTGTGCAGGCCGTAAAATACCAGTGCCACCCAAAGACCGGGAAGGCTCGGCACAAATGCCAATATGCCAAGGCTGATCGCCAACGCCACAAGGCTTGCAGCGAGCAATCCCTTTCGCCCCAGTCGATCTGACAATCGTCCAGAAGGGTAGGACGAAAGCGTGTCCACGCCATTGTAGACGACAAGCACCAGTGGAATGAACACCAACGTCAATCCCAACTGTGAAGCGCGCAGAACCAGAAACGCATCGGAGATGCGGGCGATCAAGATTCCGGCGGTAATCGCCATCACCAACCAGAAAGACGAGCCCAAGGCTTTTGCTGTGGCGAGGTTTATCTGTGGCCGTTCCTTTTTCTGTTCCGTCTTGGCTTCAGGCTCTGTGACGCCAAACGCAAGAATGGCCACACATGCCAATGCCGGCAAACATGCCACCCATAACAAGTCGCGCACCCCGAATGAATAAAGCCCGGCCAAAACCACCGCCAGCAAAGGCCCGGCAAAGCCCCCGAATGAATCCATCGATTGCCGCAAACCATAAGCCGCCCCGCGCAACTCAGGCGGCGTGATGTCGGCGACCATGGCATCGCGCGGTGCACCCCTGATGCCCTTGCCAATGCGATCAGATACGCGCGCAACAAACACCATTGCCGTAACATGAGCCAGCGGAAACAGCGGCTTTGAAAGTGCCGCCAGGCCATAACCGAGCAAGGCCAGATTCTTTCGACTGTGAAACCTGTCACTGATCAGGCCTGAATAGAGTTTGACGAAATGCGTGGTGCCATTGGCGACCGCATCAAGAAGCCCGAGCATGGCGACACTCGCCCCCAGCGTTCCCACCACAAAGAGCGGCAGCAGGGCATGGGCCATTTCGGACGACATATCCATGAACAGGCTGACCAGCCCCAGCATCCAGACGCCGCGCGGTATGTTTTTCAAGATGTCATTGCTTTCATGTTGGCCAGAACAAAATCCATGTTATGCCCCGCCAATCCAATCTAGCCAATAATCGCCGAAAGCCCTAGCCCCACGATGCCGCTCACCTCACTTCTTCTTTTATTCGCCGGCGGCATGCTGGGTGGCGTCATCAATGTGATGGCAGGCGGTGCGGGCTTTATGACCTTCCCGCTTTTGATTGCAGCGGGCCTCACCGAGATGCAGGCCAACGCCGCCAATTTCGTGGCCCTGCTCCCCGCCAATGTTGCGGGCTCTGCGGTTTACGCGAAGGAATTGCGCGACGTGCGCCAGCATCTTATCCTCCGCCTCATGCTCGCTGTCGTTGGCGGAACGATGGGGTCACTGCTGCTGATCTGGTTGGGAGAAGCCTCCTTCCACAAGGCCATCCCCTGGCTGCTGCTTTTTGCAACCTCATCATTCGCACTTGGCCCCACCCTCAAGCGCTGGCTGGAGCGCAATGACAATTTCGATATCTCGCGCTGGCTCTGGCTTTCATTCGTTCTGGAATTCCTGGTTTATGTTTATGGCGGCTATTTCGGATTGGGCATGGGCATCATCCTGCTCGCCATCCATTCAATCTTCAGCCACATGAGCGTTCATCACGCCAACGCACTCCGCAACATCACCATCGCCGCGATGACGCTGTTCTCGATCCTGATCTTTGCGCGCGAAGGGCTCATCCAATGGCTGCCCTCGCTGGTGATGATGGCAGGTGCCGT
>JBDSTO010000021.1:0-13920 GCA_039928255.1 Aestuariivirga sp.
TATTGGCAAGCCCGCGCGCCTCTCGCGTTCCACCAAGAATGAGAATGCGGCTAGCGGGCATGACCGATGATCTTGCCTGCGCGGTCAATCACCATCACATCAGAAGAAATATCGCTGCCGCCCAAAATATCGCGTACCGAAGCAAGCGCTTGCTCTGCAATTTTCTGCGCCAATGTCGGCCCGGCAAGTTCCAGAACTTCCAAAGCAGAATTGGCCTTCAAGGTGGCCGCACGATGCTTCTCATCAACGCGGGTCGCGAGCCATTCAAAATCAACCTGGCTTCGCCCCGAGTGCAAATCCATGTGGCCTTGCGCCAGTTTCACCATCTTCCCAAACCCGCCACCGATCGTAACCCGCGCCACCGGATGAAGCTTCAGATATTTCAACAGCCCACCGGCAAAATCGCCCATATCGAGCATGGCCTCAAGCGGCAATCCGTAATGCGCGCGCACAGCATCCTCAGATGTCGAACCCGTGCAGCCCGCCACATGGGGAAATCCGGCAGCCCGCGCCACATCAATGCCGCGGTGAATGGAGGCAATCCATGCTGCGCAGGAAAACGGATTGACGATTCCCGTTGTCCCCAAAATTGAAAGCCCGCCGACAATGCCAAGCCGCGGATTCCAGGTTTTCGCAGCCAGCGCTTCACCACCTGGAATCGAAATTTCTATGTCGACGTCCCCGCCGCCCAACTCTTCTATGACTGCACTCATCATCTGGCGCGGCACCGGATTGATCGCTGGTTCACCCACCGCAATGGGAAGACCGGGCTTGGTCACGGTTCCAACACCCTCGCCCGCCAGAAACTTGATGCCGCTGCTGCCGTGCGAAACCTTGGCAATCACCATGCAGCCATGTGTCACGTCAGGATCATCGCCCGCGTCTTTGACAATGCCCACCCGCACCCAGCCATCGCCCTTTTCGGCCAAGGCCAGCGCAAAGGCAGGTTGCTCGCCCTTTGGCAAAGTGATCGATACGGGATCAGGAAACTCAGCTCCCAGCAATGCCGCATAAGCAGCCTTGGTCGCCGCAGTTGCACATGCGCCCGTGGTCCACCCGCGTCTTAATGTTGTTTGAGGCTTCTCCAAGCGCATGAAGCAACTGTATAAGGGGCCATGACCATCAAGACCACCAAAACAATCGAGAGCTGGCAGGCCGAGTCTGAGCACAAGCCAGGCTTTGCCCGCCTTGATGCGGAGGCCTTCCCGCAGTTCGAGCAAGGTTGGGTCTGGCTGGTGGGGGCTGGCCCCGGAGCACCGGGCCTCATGTCTTTGCTCGCCTATCACGCCATGCAAAATTGCGATGTGGTGGTTTATGACGCGCTGGTGAACCCCGACATTCTGCGCTGGGTGCGCCCCGGTGCTGAACTTGAATATGCCGGAAAGCGTGGCGGTAAGCCCTCGCCGATCCAGAAGGATATCTCCATTCGGCTGATTGATCTGGCCAAGGCCGGAAAGCGGGTCTTGCGCTTGAAGGGCGGCGACCCCTTCATGTTTGGGCGCGGCGGTGAAGAAAGCCAAACCTTGGCCAAGGCCGGAATTCCATTCCGCATTGTGCCGGGTATCACGTCAGGCGTGGGTGGTCTTGCCTATGCGGGCATTCCCGCCACCCACCGCGACACAAATCATTCGGTGATCTTCCTCACAGGCCATGACGCTACGGGCAAAATGCCTGCCAATGTGAACTGGCAAGCCGTGGCCACGGCGGCACCCGTTATCGTCATGTATATGGCGGTCAAGAATTTGGCCGAAATTTCCGCGGCCTTGATGGCGGGTGGCAGGCCCGAAACTCATCCCGTCACCATCGTTTCCAATGCCTCAATGCCTAACCAGCAGGTGGCCTCAACCACCTTGGGCGGTGCCGCCGAATTCCTGAAATCCAATGTTCCACCCACCCCTGCAATCGTGGTCATTGGCCACGCTTCAGATTGGCGCGATGTGCTTGATTGGTATGGACCCGCCATGCGGGAGAACAAGCTTGGCTAAGGCCTTTGTGCTGGCAGCGCCTAAATCAGGGAGCGGCAAAACGCTGGTGACGCTGGGCCTCATCCGCGCCTTCCGGAACAAGGGATTGAAAGTCGCCTCCGCCAAAGTTGGCCCTGACTATATCGATGGCCGTTTCCACGAGGCTGCGTCGAGTTTGCCGTGCATCAATCTCGACCTCTGGGCCATGGGCATTGAAACCTGTCGTGCCCGCTTGGCGGACATGGCTCTCGGCGTTGACCTGGTGATTGTCGAGGGCGTCATGGGCCTGTTTGATGGGCCCGAGGGACAAAGGGGTTCAACCGCCGATCTGGCAGAAGGCTTGGGGCTTCCCATCGTCATGGTGGCGGACACCACGGGCCAGGCCCAGTCATTGGCGGCGAGCCTGCTGGGTTTTCGCAGTTTCAGGCCCAGTCTCAACTTCGCGGGCGTCATATTGAACAAGGTCGCTTCCGACCGGCACCAGCGCATGTTGCTGGAAAACTGGGACGCCGCAGGATTGCCGCTTCTTGGACTCTTGCGGCAGAGTGACTCACATATTTGGCCCTCGCGCCATCTTGGATTGGTACAAGCGCAAGAGATTCAAAAGCTTGAAGAATTTATCGAAGGTGCAGCTTCAGGAGTTGCACGTGAAACATCGCTTGACAAGTTGTTCGAATCGGCTGGCGTTCTAACGAATCAATCCGTGCAGCCAATCCGCCTCCCGCCTATGGGCCAGCGCATTGCTGTTGCACAGGATGTGGCTTTTTCCTTTGCTTATCCGCATTTCCTGGCTGATTGGCGTGCCCAAGGCGCTGAAATCCACCCTTTTTCGCCGCTGGCTAACCAAGCGCCTGATAAAGTCGCGGATGCCGTGTTTCTACCCGGCGGTTATCCCGAACTTCACGCCGGCGAACTGGCTGCTTCCCCCTCATTCTTAAACGGCCTTCGAGACCATCCGGGTCTGATTTACGGGGAATGCGGTGGCTATATGGTGCTGGGCAACGCTTTGATCGATGCCCGGGGCAAATCCCACGCCATGGCGGGGCTCTTGCCGCTCACCACAAGCTTTGCAACGCGCAAGCTTCATCTGGGCTATCGCCAACTGAAACCCCTCGCAGGCCCATGGAAACAGAATTTGCGTGGCCACGAATTTCATTATTCGACCATTGCAGAACAAGGTGGCGGTGAGCCCCTGTTCCAAGTCAAAGACGCCACCGGAACCGATCTTGGCGGCCAGGGCCAACGCGTGGGCAAAGTCATGGGCTCCTACAACCATGTGATCAGCGTGGCACCATGAGTGCAATTCAATGACGAAAGCGATCATGTTTATGGGGACTGGTTCCGATGTCGGGAAATCCCTGATCGTGGCCGGGCTGGCGCGTGCCTTTTCCAATCGCGGGCTCATAGTCGCCCCCTTCAAGCCCCAGAACATGTCCAACAATGCCGCCGTAACCGCGGATGGCGGAGAAATTGGCCGCGCCCAGTCGCTTCAGGCCCGCGCCGCGCGGATTTCGCCCCATACCGACATGAATCCCATCCTGCTGAAGCCCGAATCCACGACAGGAGCCCAGGTGATCGTTCAGGGAAAACGCCATTCAACGATGAAAGCCCGCGAATTCTTTGAGAACCGTGCCCAATTCATGCCCCCCATACTGGAAAGCTTTCACCGTCTGGCGCAAAGTGTTGATCTTGTATTGGTGGAAGGCGCAGGAAGCCCCGCTGAAGTGAACCTGCGCAAAGACGATCTGGCCAATATGGGTTTTGCCGCCGCTGCAAATATTCCGGCAATTCTGATTGGCGATATTTACCGTGGCGGCGTCATTGCCTCAATCCTTGGGACTTTTTCTGTCCTCGATAAAGGTGATCGTGACCGCCTAAAAGGATTTATGATCAATAAGTTCCATGGCGATCCGGAGTTGTTTTCTGAAGGTGTGACATTTCTGCAAGACCATTCACATACGCCCTGCCTCGGTGTGGTGCCGCATTTTGAGGATGCGTCAAAACTGCCCGCCGAAGATGCAGTGGCTTTAGAGAATATGTCTGCAAGCCACTCAAAGGGAATGAAAATTTGCGTTCTGAAATTGCCCCGAATCGCCAATTTCGATGATCTCGATCCCTTGCGTCTGGAGCCTGGAGTAGACGTGAGCTTTCTCAATGCCGATCAACCCATCCCGGGTGACATCGACCTTGTGATCATCCCGGGCAGCAAATCCACGATGGCGGATCTTGCAGCACTTCGTGCCAATGGTTGGGATATTGACCTTGCCGCGCATGTAAGACGCGGCGGACATGTTCTGGGCCTGTGCGGGGGCTATCAGATGCTTGGCAGACTGATCCATGATCCTAAAGGGCTGGAGGGGAAAGCTGGCACTGTAGCGGGCCTCGATCTGCTGGATGTAGAAACGACGCTTCTCCCCGAAAAGACCACCGTGGAAACTGAAGCCGTTCACGCTCTGAGCGGCAGTTACATCAAGGCCTATCAAATCCATCTCGGCCAAACCACAGGCCCCGACTGCGCGAGGCTTTTCGCCCAGACGCCGGACGGCCCCGAGGGTGCGATGAGTGCTGATGGTCGGGTCATCGGCACCTATCTCCACGGCTGTTTTTCCCAGGATGATTTCCGCAAGAAATTTCTCTCAGGGCTCGGGCATGAGGCGCAAGCGTTCTCTTATGAGCAGACCATCGAGGACACGCTGGACGCCCTCGCCGCGCATCTGGAAAAACATCTCGATCTCGAACAAATCCTCCAACTGGCAGGAGACGTTTGATGGATCATTTTTCCATGCTGGCGCTGGCCCTCGTTGTTGAAACCTTTGTAGGCTATCCGCCCTTTCTCCAGAATCTGATCGGCCACCCCGTGCAATGGATGGGCGCGCTGATCTCCTATCTCGATGAAGGCTTCAATGATGAAGGTGCGACGGACTCGGAGCGCCGCATGGCCGGCGTATTGGCGCTCGTCATCATCGTGCTGATTCCTGCTGTGGCGGCAGGTCTTGTGGCCTGGGTGCTATCCAAAATTCCGGGCGGCTATGTGCTGAATGTTCTATTCGCAACCACGCTCCTTGCCCAAAAATCCCTGCGCGACCATGTGACGACAGTTGCCTCAACCCTGCCCCGGTCGTTGCCCGAGGCTCGCGCGGAAGTTGCCAAAATCGTCGGCCGTGATGTCGCCAATTTGGATCAATCCGGTGTGGCGAAAGCAGCTCTCGAAACCCTCGCCGAAAACACGGCAGATGGCATTGTGGCACCCGCATTCTGGTACGCTCTCCTCGGACTTCCCGGCATCGTTGCCTATAAGGCCATCAACACCGCCGATTCGATGATTGGCCATAAATCAGAAAAATATCTGGCGTTCGGTTGGGCATCTGCCCGCACCGATGATGTGGTGAACTGGATACCAGCACGATGGACTGGACTGTTGTTCGCCGCAGCAGCACGTCTCAATTCCAGATCAGCCGCCAAGGCCGCGCTAAAATCCATGTGGCGCGATGCGGGCAAGCATCGCTCGCCAAACGCGGGCTGGCCTGAAGCTGCCATGGCCGGCGCATTGGGACTCAAATTTGGGGGCCCGCGTAACTATCATGGAGAGGTATTAGAACTGCCTGTAATGGGCGATGGCCGCGACCGACTGGTTGCGCCGGACATCAGTGCGGGCTTGCAACTTTATGAATACAGCCTGGTCCTATTACTCGCTGTCGCGATTATTTTGGCCATGGTCCTTTGACCAGCATGGGAATTCCGGCAACCGTCAACACAACGCTTTCCGCAACCGCTCCGACGAGCTGGTTGGCCAGTCCCTGAATGTCGCGAAACCTGCGGGCCAATGCGTTGTCGGGCACGATGCCAAAACCAACCTCATTGCTGACGATCACGATACGCGCCTTGGCCGTGGCCAGATGTTCCACCAATTCGGACACTTCGGCATCACAGTCAGAACCGTCAAGTATCAGATTGGACAGCCAGAGTGTAAGGCAATCAACCAGAACGTGGTTGCCCCAGCCATCAATCTCAAAAAGCGTTGGAATGAGATCAAGCGGCGCTTCATGGTTGCTCCAGCTTCCATCACGCCTCACCTTGTGAAGCCTGATCCGCTCTTTCATCTCATCATCAAAGGCCTGGGCCGTCGCCACATAATGTTTGGGCGCATGGATGAGGCTTTCGGCATAACGGCTCTTGCCGCTGCGAGCACCTCCCAGAACCAGAACCACGCTCATGGTCGCTCCGGTGGGATGCGGGCGATGAAATGCCCCCGCATGGCATTGGGCCATTGCCGGAACGGAACTTCGCCCGTTTCTGTCTGGCCATGAAAGTCGAACCAGGCGATCACCGCTTCGGCCTGTTCGCGGGTTGGTGCATTGCCGCCCGTCACATAGGAAAACCGCTCGCTGTCGCGCATCACAACGCTGCAGGGCCGCGTGCAATTCCATAGGCAGGCTTGCGGTTCCAAACGAAGATCGTCACGGCCCGCCGCTTGAAGCGCGGCTTGCAGATGCGAAAGCAGCATTTCGCCGCCAGTTCGGCCATCAGGTGCCAACTTCGAATCGGGCGAGAACTTGCAAGTCGTGCAAACAACCAAACTTCGCATCTGTGGTGGACAAGCTCCCAAGCGGTGTTAACTTGGGGAAAAGCAATGCTGTGCCAATCAACAACTGTCAACGACCAACCATGAAATTTGACCGTATCGCCTTCCTGGCCTCTGATTCTCCCGAAGCAAAGCGGGCATTGCAGCGCCTTGTCAAAGCCCATGGCAATGCCCCGCCCGAAAACGCCGATGTGATCGTGGCGCTGGGCGGCGACGGTTTGATGCTCCAAACATTGCATAAGTCACTCGCCTGGAAGCTCCCCATTTATGGAATGAACCGCGGGTCCGTCGGCTTTCTGATGAATGACTATGACGAAAAACACCTGCTCGAAAAATTGGCCGCTGCGGAACTCACCACCATTCGTCCGTTGAAAATGACGGCGACCACCGCCAATGGCGCAAAACACCTGGCGATTGCCTTCAATGAAGTTTCGCTCCTGCGCCAAAGAAGCCAGGCTGCCAAACTCACCATCAAAATCGATGGTCACACCAGATTGGAAGAGTTGATTTGTGACGGCATTTTGGTGGCCACCCCCGTCGGCTCCACCGCCTATAATCTTTCAGCCCAGGGCCCGATATTGCCGATTGGCTCACCCCTTCTCGCCATCACACCGTTGAGTGCCTTCCGCCCCCGCCGTTGGCGCGGCGCCATCATCCCCCACACGGGCAAAGTGACGATTGATATTCAGGAAGCCGACAAGCGCCCCGTGGCGGCAGTGGCCGACCATTTGGAAGTGCGCGACATCGTCAATGTGGAAATCGCGGAAGACCGCAAGCGCGCAGCAAAACTGCTGTTTGATCCCGGCCATTCTTTGGCCGAGCGTGTGCTGAACGAACAGTTCCGGTTCTAAAATCAGGCAGCGCGCAGCATGTCGGCTTTGAGACGTTTGGCGATCTTGCGCACGCGCTCTTCGCCGTAACGACCAATGAATTCAATCTGCTTGGCGCGTTCGTTCTGGTCCAGCTGCTCATAGCGCGTCATCAACGCTTCAAGAACGCGCTGGCCAAATTCATCTTCACGCAAGGGGTAACCCTCATCGCGGGCCTCTGCAAAAACATCACAGGCGGCTTTCATCAGGCCAAAGCAGCTGTGTGGCAGGCCGGTCTTTTTCAATAGGCTTTTGAGCGACGCCTTGCGATCAGCGTACATTTGCTCAACAACACGCGCCAACGGCTGGCCCGCCAAATGGGCAAAGCCCGCTTCGACAACGCGCATCTGGCCTTTGGACGCTGCACGAACCAGTAGAGCCGGCGTCAGCATGTTCTTGGCCGCAAGAAACGCCACGGCCTTGGCGCGCTCGCCATCATCAGCCTCGATCAAAACCTGCATCACGGCACTGTCTTCGGCATCAGATACAATTTCACTGACGTCGTTCGCCGCAATCCAGGATTTTTCCGCCATGTGCTGGCGCATGCGCGAGGCCACGCGCTTGGCTTGTGTAATGCGAATGTCGAGCGGCAGATCATGCCGCACCAGAAGCTTTTCGGTGATGTCTTCAACCTGCCCAAAGCGCCCATAAAGTGTGCGCATGTCATTGTCGTCGAAAAGCACAATTGGATTGTCCATCAACGCCAGCACCACTGACAATGAACCATGCGCTACAATGTGGTTGGCGGCCTCACCGCTAAGATCAAGACGCGAAGCAATTACCATCTGGCGTGGCTCATCGCCCACTTTGAGAACAGCCATCATCTGCCAGTCGTTGAGGGCTTGCGTGGCGGCAAGGAACGGCAAGGCAATGTCATCATCATCGGCAATGATTGAAAACGCCACATCAGCATGAAGATTAGATTGTTCGGCCAAAGCCTCGGCCAGGGTTTCCCTGACACTTTTCGTGGGATCAACCGTCAACCGGAGAATAACAGGTGTCACCTGCTCACGCTCGACATCGGGCGTTTCATCATCTGCAATCAGCTTTGCCAATTGCAATGCGAGGGCGATGCGCGACTTTGCATCACCATCTTCGATAACCTTGTTGAAGACCGAAACTTCCAACCCGTTGAAACTCGGAACACTCATAAGCCACCTACTAAAAATACAAGAGGCTCAGATTATGCGAGAGAGTTTAACAATCGGTTCACCCTGTTTCTTAAGGTGTGTTAACCGTTGACGGCCTGCTCAGTGCTTCAAGGCTCCGGCCTGTTCAAGCTTGAATTTCAGCAAATCTCGGTCAAACGGCCGGGCCAGAAATTCCGCCGCACCTTCATGGATGGATTGCACGACGTTTTCCACTTCGGGGCTGTCTGCATAAAGAATGATGATGGGCTTTGCGCCGTGCGGCCTCTGGCTGATGCTGCGCAGGAATTCACATGTTGATGGGGAAGCCGATGCTTCCATCATGACCACGGCAGGTGTCTGTTGGCGGCAGTAAAGAATGGCCTCTTCCGTCACGGCCCGTTCTGCGCAAGCAAACCCGAGATCGGCCATGAGCACGACCAAACGCTTGCGTTCGGCCTCGTTGCTCTCAATAAGAAGACACTCAACCATGAGTTTGGTAGATCCGTTTCTGCACATTAAAGTTTGCCTGTCGGACTCCTGACTCCGCCATGGTTAAAGACTCGTTAAAGCGAGTTTTCAGAGCTTTTCAGCTAGACTAAGAGTTTGAAATTGTTAGAGGAATTTGGTGAATTGCGCGACAGCATGTTCATCAACTCCCAGATGTGGCGGATGCGGATTCAGACTCTTTTCCGGCGACTCGGAGAGATTGCAGTTCAATCTGGCCGACGCATTTTCCAGAGATCGTCGACGGTGACATATTCGGCATAGCCCAGCCGCCCCATGGGCTCGATTGCGGCCACATCAATACGCCCGTCCTTGATATAACGATCATCAATGTGGACGCCAACGACGCGGCCAATCACCATGTAATTCTCAACAACGCCATGTTCGTCGGGAAGTGCAATGGTTTGAAAATGGCGGCATTCCAGACTGACCGGACTTTCCATGACACGTGGTGGCTTCACCATGCGTGATGCCGCCTTGGTCAGTCCGGCATATTCAAACTCTTCAACATCCTGCTTCGTCGAAGTCTGGTTCATCGCCTCGCGCAAAGCGTGGGTCGGCATGTTGATGACAAATTCGCCCGTGTCAGTCACGTTTCTAACGGTGTGTTTGCCTGCAGCCGTGCCAAAGGCCACATAGCTCGGGTCATGCGAGAAGGTGTTGTAGAAGCTGTAAGGCGCAAGGTTGGTCTTGCCGTTCTTTGAAAGTGTCGAAATCCACGCAATGGGCCGTGGAACCACCAACGCGTAATATGGATCAAGCGGCAGCCCATGATCATTGACCAGCGCGTCATAAAACATCAGCGAAGGCTTCTCAGCAGGGCCGGAAGATTGGCCACGCTGTCCAGAACATGATCAGCAAGATGTGCAATGTCATCATGGGCGGCATTGCCGCTGAGCACGGCGATGGCAAGCCCTGCTCCGCCAGCTCTTGCTTCTTCCATGTCATGCGAGTTATCGCCCACCATGGCGACCTCATGGGGTTTGAGGCCGGTTCTGGCGGCAAACATCTCGATCATATGGCCTGACGGTTTTGGAATTTCCACACTGTCCGCACCGATCATCACATCAAAATAATGATGAACATCAAGATGCGTCATATGCGCCTTGCCCGAAGCTTCGCTGTCATTGGTGCCAAGACCAAGAATCATGCCCATGGCGTGAAGCTCATCAAAAACTGGAGCAAGATCCATCAATGGCTTCACAAACTTTTTGGCCTGCGGCGCAATTTCATTGTTGATGAAATGCACCCGTTTGCGGTGATCATCGGGGGAAAGTTCCGGCCACCACACTTTGACCAATTGATCGGTGGTGCCGGCTGCAAGCACTGAACCCGCTTTGAACCCGTCTGTCTCGATGTCATAGCCGGCCCTTTCCAGAAGCTGGATCACTTCCGCTTCCGTGTGCCCGAAAGCTTCTGGCAGTACCGATTTGAACAGGGGAACCCAGGTGCCGTTGACTTCAATCAACGTGCCATCCTTGTCGAATAATATGCCTTTAATGCTCATGAACGTCCCCAATAAGTGGTCAGTGCGGCAGCGTCAGGGCGCGGACGGTCTTCAAGTTCAACAGTGGATTTGCCAATGAATATCAGCCCCGCCAGCTGCTCCGGCTCTTGCAAGCCCATCGCCTTCTTGGCGGCAGCATCATAGGCAACCCAGTCGGTCATCCATTGCACGTCAAAGCCGTGGGCCTGTGCCGCAAGCTCCATGTTGAAACACACGGCCGCGGCGGAAAGCTGTTGCTCCCATACCGGAATTTTCCCATGGGGAGCAGCCGTTGAAACCACCGCGATCACCACTGGGGCTCGTTCCAGAAAGCTGTGTTGAAATGCCAGAATGCCCTCGCCATGGCCGGGATTGGCCTTGGCCCAAATGGCCGCAAATTCAGCACCAACTTTTCCCCGCGCCTCGCCTTCAAAAACAATAAAGCGCCAGGGGTTGAGCTTGCCATGGTCAGGCACGCGCACCGCCATTTGCAGGATTTCAGCAATTTGCGCGGCGTCGGGCCCAGGCCCTCCCATGGCCTTGGCAGAAGAAGATTTGCGGGTTTTCAGGAAAGTGAGAAGAGACGATTGATCATTGAACATCATGGCGCCTTTTCGCCTTTTGCCAGAGGCTTTGCAATCAATTCGAATGCATACGTTAACCAAATATTAAGCATAGGCTTGAAGGCCGCCCCGCCCCGGCGCATCAAACATCACCGGCCGGAAAGCGCCGGGGGGAAGCTTTAACAGGGGACAAGCGAATGGACGCCAGCACCCGTCCACCGCAATACCGCCGTCAGGCCGCAGGCAAGTTATTGTCGCGTCTGGCGGCGGTTCTCGTTTTTGCCAGTGGTAGCGCAAATGCTTCTCCCAGCCATATGGACGAAACATCCGCGATTTCTACCGCACCAGCCCCCTTCAGCAGCGAAGACCAAACCGCCATTTCATCGGTGGAGCCTGGCCACGAAGGCCTGGATCTCTCGGCCCGATTTTCCGGCGACGGCACATCGCTTGCGAAGGATGTCTCGTGGACTGTCCATGATTCTGTGGGCAGCGTGGTCTTCAATGATATTGCCGCCACGGCAAGTGTGAAGCTCCAACCCGGAACCTATCTCATCAATGCCACCTATGGAACCGCCCATATCGAAGAGGCCGTGAACCTGCCTGAAGGCATCAATCTTGGCGTCAATCTTGTTTTGAACGCCGGAGGCTTAAGGCTATTGCCAAGGATCGAAGGAGCGTTGCCAGTTGAAGTGGGCACCATTGCCAAAATCTTTGCAATGAATGGCCCTGCAGCAGGAACACTGGTTGCGACCTCGCGCCTTCCCGGTGAAATCCTGAAACTAGGTGCTGGCGACTATCGCATCGAAAGCCGCTTTGAGCGCGGCAATGCCGTGGCCGTGACAGAAGTTCGCGTAAAGCCCGGCATCATGAGCGCTGTGAATATCGACCATCACGCGGCCCTTGTTCACTTCACCTTTGCCAAGGAAAGTGCCGCGATTGTCACCTGGTCTGTCAGTCGCGACACCGGTGAGACCCTGCCCGAATTTACGGGGCTCGATGCAGACCTGGTGCTGAAGCCCGGCAACTACAAAGTACAAGCACGTAGCGGTTCTTCAGTCGACATGATGAACTTTACGATTGAACAGGGCCAGACCCGCGAAGTGATATTGGGAAGGTAACTTCTCAAGACGGCAGCGGGATGAATTCCTTGTCGTCTCCCGGCACCATCGAAAATTTGCCAGTGCGCCATTCTTCCTTCGCCGCATCAATCTTCTCTTTCGAAGACGATACAAAATTCCACCAGATGTGGCGCGGCCCATCCATTGGCTCGCCACCCAGCAGCATGAAGTGACTGTTTTCAAGCGCGGTCACAATAACTTCGGCTTTGGGCTTCAAGGCGATAAGTTTTCCAGCCTCGAATTCTCGGCCGGCAATGTCAATGCGCCCCGATACCAGATAAAGCCCGCGCTCTTCATGCTCAGCCTCAATGGGCAATCGCGCTTTCGCATCAAGCCGCACATCAGCATAAAAAAGATCCGAATGGGTTTTGACCGGCGATCGCTCGCCATAGAGCGAGCCCGCGATCACCTGTACTTTGCGGCCACCATCAACCAGCAACGGCAGGCGCTCTTGCGCCACATGCTCAAAAGCGGGTGCGGTTTCTTCCAGTGACTTTGGCAACGCCACCCAGCTTTGCAGGCCGAACATGTTCTGGCCTGAGGCACGCTCCAATGCGGGCGTGCGTTCTGAATGAACGATACCCTTGCCTGCTGTCATCCAATTGAGCTCACCCGGAGCAATCGCCTGTTCGGAACCCAGACTGTCACGGTGATAGATCGTGCCGTCAAAGAGCCAGGTCACGGTGGCAAGGCCAATATGTGGATGCGGGCGAACATCCATGCCCTGCCCCGCCTTCATGGTCACAGGACCAAAGCGATCAAAGAAAATGAAAGAGCCAATCATCTGGCGCTCGGCTGCCGGCAAGGCGCGATGAACTTCAAAATCGCCAATGTCACGGATGCGCGGAACAATCACTTGTTCAATGGCATCAACGCTGGCGGCATCACCGGGGATGGGGTCAGGAATGTGGGGAAGTGTCATTACGCATGCTACCAAATAACAAGGGCGGCCATCAAGGCCGCCCTTGATGAAAAATCTGAAGCTCAGTTATGCTTCATCATCATGTGGTCCATCGCCATGCCGACGTGCTTGGTGCATTCGTCCATCTTGTTGGCCTTCATGGAATCCATCGCCATTTTCATTTCATCGCCGGCCATCTTCACATCATTGGCCATCTTGGCATCAGTGTCCTTGGCCATGGCGTCAGATACCATTTTCATGGTGGTGTCATCACATTTGGCCGTCATCATGTCATCGGCAAAAGCCGAGGCCGAGAGTGTAAAAGTAATCGCGGTAGCGGCAAAAAATGTCTTCAACATGGGGTTTTCTCCTGGAGTTTCGGAACACGATCGTTCCAAGGAGTAAGTGCTCCGGTGGATCAGTCTTGGCCAATAAACTCGCCACACAAGGTCGTGAAGACTGCGTGAAGGTAAGACTATCGGAGCGCCTTGCGCACCGCAGAAGCCACCTCACCGCCCAGAATCTCGATGGCCTTCAGTTGTTCCGCATGCGGAACAGTTCCGATTGCCATTTGAATGAGAATCCGCGTGTTCTTGAAGATGTCATGCAGCTCAAGAATGCGGTCAGTCACGCGTTTGGCATCACCGACGATCAGGTTGCCCGTCGGTCCTGCCGCCTGTTCAAAATGGGACAGGTTTTGTGGCGGCCACCCGCGCTCGCGGCCAATGCGGTTCATCACTTCCATCTGTGCGGCACCATAAATCTGCTTGGCGTGGGCCGTAGAGGTTGAAACAAAGCCGTGC
>JBDSTO010000022.1:0-12792 GCA_039928255.1 Aestuariivirga sp.
CGCAAGGCCGCACCGTCATGCCCGGCATCAATGAAAGCCATATTCATATCTTCGGCGGCTCAGCAGAACTCGACCACCTTTCCCTGTTCAAGATGCAGGGTTTTGAAACGATCAAAAACGCAATCCAGTCCTATGCTGCAGTTCGCAAAGATGAACCGCTGCTGGTTGCCAACGCGGCGGACTATACCGTTTTGGGCGAGGGCCGCAGCGTTGATCGTCATATCCTTGATAGCATTTTACCGGATCAGCCCTTGGCACTGGTATCGCCTGATCATCACACCGTGTGGGCCAATACCATCGCACTTCAAAAGGCGGGCCTGCTGCACGGACGGCAACTTCCGCCCGGCAATGAGATTGTCATGGGCAAGGATGGCATGGCCACAGGCGAACTTCTAGAGAGCCATGCTTTCAATGACGTAATTGCGCTGAAGGCTTCAGGTGGTCGCGAACGTTTGGGGCTTTCAACAGGTGGGGAGCCGGAAAATGTAACTGCGGCGGATTTCGAAGCGGACAAGAACACGTTGCGCAAAGGCCTGAAGCACCTGGCACGCCATGGCATCACCAGTTTTCAAAACATGGACGGTAATCTCTATACGCTGCAACTGCTGGCGGCGATTGAAAAGGATGGTGATCTGTTGTGCCGTGGCCGCGTGCCCGCCCATTATGTTTCAGGTGATGTGACCGAGCAAATGGACAAGGCTGCGCGCATGAAGCGTGATTTCAATTCGCAGTGGCTGACGTCGGGCACAGTCAAATTTTTCATGGATGGCGTCATCGACAGCCACACCGCCTTGATGGCGGAAGATTATGCCGACCGCCCAGGTTGGCGCGGTGAAGCGCGCTTTGAGCTTGAGCAGTTTAAATCGCTATGCATTGAAGCTGACAAACGCGGCCTTCAAATTGCAGTTCATTCCATTGGCGATGGCTCGACCCAGCGTGTGCTCGACGCCTATGAGGCGGTGCGCAAAGCCAACGGACGCCGTGACAGCCGGCACAGGATCGAGCATCTGGAACTGGTGCGCGAAGATGATTTTCAAAGAATGCGGGACCTCGAAATTGTTGCCGCGATGCAGCCGCCCCACCCGCCCGGACAATGCGGTCTTCCCTTGGAACCGACGTTGAGCCGCATGGGGTCTGCAGCCTGGTCCCGTGCCTATCCTTGGCGACGCATTCGCGATCTTGGCATTGCCTTGCCCTTCTCATCTGATTGGCCCGTGTCATCAATCAATCCTTGGGAATCAATCGCATCAGCAGTCACGCGCAAACCATGGGACAGTGAACAACCCGACAATCGCCAGACGCTCACAGAAGCGTTGGAGTCTTATACCAAGCTCGGCGCCTATGCTGAATTTGCCGAAGGTTGGAAGGGTCAGCTGAAATCCGGTTTTGCCGCTGATCTCGTAGTGCTCGACCGTGACATTGCGGCTTGCGCGCCCGAACAGCTTGAGAGCATCATGCCAGTGTTGACCGTCTGCGGCGGCCGCATTACCTTCGATGCATCGATCTGAATTTAGGCTGCAACAGCGCCGGAAACCTTGCTAACGTCCTCGGCAGTTTTCATCGGCAGCACTTCTAAAATGAATTCCTTGATCGAAGTAATGTTGGCATCATCGTCTTGCTTGTTCCATGAAACCGGCTCGATTTTCAAAGTGCTCCATCGTTGCAATGCGCGTTTTTTCAGATAATTGATTTGCACAACGGAAGGCGGTGTCAGGAAACAGATGGCCACAATTTTTGCTGATTGCGGTACCTCATATTCTTTGCCGGGCATCAAGGCGTCTTCGGATAACATTTCATGAGCAATGCCCTTGTCTTTCAGCAATGCCGATAACGCCAGGGTGCCGGCAAAATTCAGTGCGCCATAACCTGCCACGAGAACGATCTCGATCGGTGTAGCCTCAATTTTTTTCTCAACTGGCCAGAGTTCATCCAGCATGCTTGAAAATGTGAATGCAATCGTCGTTGCCTGTTCCTTGGTGAGAATTCGCCTTTGTTGGTCAACATGTGCAAGCATCAATCCGGGCACGGCGATTTCATCCAGGAACTCAGGAAATCTTCCGTCCTCCATCATCGGCGCAGCTTGCTCCGCCGCTTCGAGGGGATCTGCTGCAAGCATGCGCTGATAGAACACCGCCTCGGCATTCAACGCCGTCTCGCTGCCGAGCATTGTGTCGATAAAATTCATGCCATCAATGTTGCGGCCAAGAACCACCAGACAAATGGTGAGAGGTGTTGCCAGCACCAGACCAACGGGTCCCCATACAGCGGTCCAAAACGCCGCCGAAAGAACGACCGCCACAGGCGATAGCCCACCTGAATGGCCAAGCAGCAAAGGCTCAACAATCTGGCCGACAATCGCTTCCGTGACCACAATCATCCCCAGAGTGCCCAGCGCCAGTGACCATCCGTCGCCCACAGCCAAGGCAATGGCCACGGGAAAAATGGCCGACAAAAGTGTTCCGATATAAGGAACAAATCGCATGACCGCCGTGATCAAACCCCATAGGACCGCCGCTGGAATGCCCATGACGAACAAAGCCGCTCCGATTGCCAGTCCGGTCAATGAATTGATCAGCAGCTGCGTGCGAAACAGTTTGCTTAAGCGGTGGCCAGCTTCATCCATCGTTACGGTTGTGCGGTTGATCTCGCCCAATCCCACAAGTTTGACCAACCTGTTGCGGAGGTCTTCTCGATTGAACAGGACGAACGTCAACATCAAAAACACGATGCCGAATTGCGCCAGAGGATGCGCGATGTTGCTGATCACCGTGGCAATGGGCCCAAGGGGACCGTAGTTGGGATTACTGATTTCAACGGGAATAGGCTTTACGGCAGTGACCTTGCTGGGGTCTTGTGAAATTTCTGTTTGCAACGTCTGGAGAACATCTGCGGCCTTCGTCAACGTGCCGCTGCCCGACGTGGCGAAACGGACAGCCCGTGCTTTCTCCATAAGGCTGGATTGGTAATTTGGAAGATCCTGCGCCAGTTTGGCGAGTGCTCCGCCTGTGATCATGGCGACAAGTCCGATCACACAAAGCGCACCTACTACAACCATGATAACTGAAATGGATTTGGGAAGGCCCACGTTCTGAAAGAACTTGACCAACGGGTTCAACAGCAGTGCCAGCAGCAAAGCCAAAACAACAGGAATAATAATATCCTGGCCGAAATACATGACTGCGCAGAAGGCCAAAAATATGACGAGGCGCTGCATCAAAAGGCGTTCGGGGGAATCCGCCAGAACAGATTCGCGATACACATTTTGTGACAGTGGCTTCATCGGAGGTCCTTCCTGTGCCACCCAGCTCTTCAGCGCTGCATCCCGTCGGCGTTTCGGGAAAGGGGCTTAATGAATAAATGCGCGAAAGACCGTACGGTTCCCTTCAATTTGAGATTTTACCAAAATAATATTGGGCCAATTTATGTGATTTAGTGACAGGAATGTTATCCTTGTGCCCCAATTGGAACAAACGCAATTTGAATTCATTACAATCAGGATAGTTCCATTCACCCTCCCACTGCAGGGAAATTATTGATGTCGTCAAATCAGAAAAAACAACTTTCTGAGCTCACCGCCCTGATATTGATCAACGAACAAGCTGGCACGGTGCGGACCTTGGGGGCCGAGGGTGTAGCCAAAACGATTTCAGCCGCCCTGTCTCCTCATTTCAGAACTACCAAAACGAAGCTGTTTTCGGGAGACATTGCCGAGGCATTTAAAAAGGAGGCGGCCGGCAAAAAATTCGACATTCTGATTGCCGGGGGAGGCGACGGCACCTTGGCTTATGCCGCCCGCCTGGTGCTCGATCATCCCGATCTCATTCTGGGCGTTCTTCCGCTGGGAACGATGAATCTTTTCACCCAGTCTCTGGGCTTTGCGCCTGCTCTGGATGCTGCGCTGGCTCTTTATGGACACGCGCGAATTTCAACAGTTGATGTTGCAAAAGCCAATGATCAGATTTTCCTTCATCAATTCTCTCTAGGTCTCCAACCCAAGATGGCGCGGCTTCGTGAACATATTGGTTATCGATCGCGGCTGACCAAAATGATGGGATCTGTGCGGGCCTTTGTGTTGTTGGCGTTTCGCGGTCGCTATGTGCGTGTTGATATGGAAACCGATGGCAACATCAGGCGCGTCCGAGCTCCGCTTTTGGTTGTCACCAATAATCTGTTGAGTGAGAAAGATGGCTATCGCATTGCCAAAAGCATGGAAGGCGGCATTCTTGGAGTTTACGAGTTGAAGGATTTGTCACTGCTCAGTCTATTTGGCATCGGCTGGGACTATCTTGCCCGGAGGATTCACGAGAACCCCCTGGTTGAAGTGAGCAGCGCAAAATCTGTCACACTCTCGAAAAGCAAAAATCATAAACGCATAATGAAGACCGCGGCCACGATCGATGGTGAAATTATCTACTTTGATTATCCCATCAAAATTGAGGTGATGCCCAAATCATTGCGCGTCTTGAGACCACAGTTGGATTAGGCCTCATTATCTGTAGGATAAACGCCAGTGAGCACTGTTTCGAAATGTTCTTTGACACTCTGGTTGCACTTGCACGCCTTTCTGGACAATGCATCACGATTACTGACGATGATCTTGCCGCGCTTCACCCTCACGATGTCTTCTCGCTTTAATTCGCCAATCACACGGCTGATGTAGCTGCGGCCGACGCCCAACATCGCCGAGAGACGTTCCTGCGTCAGTGGTACCTCTAATGTGCCAGTGCGCTCCAGAGCAGCGTCAATCCATTTGCACGCCCGTTGTTCAATCGTATGGGCGGCATTGCACGCCGTCGCCTGAAATATCTGCGCCACCATGCAATCTGCGTAGCGTGCAAAAAGGGAGTCCAATGTCCGCGATTTCAATTTCGCTGCCTCGAGCAACGGAAGGGCCAACGTAACAAAGTCGCCACCAAACTGAACCATGATGCGGGAATAGGCTGGAAGTTGCCCGTGGCTCACAATACCACCCACGGCACCTTCGCGTCCAACAAGGGTTGTTTCAATGGCAGTACCCTCTTCAACATCAATCAGAAATGAAACAAGGGTTGCCCCACACGGAAAATACACCGTGTCCACATTTTGTCCCTCCTTATACAAAACCACATTGGGGGGAGCGCGATGGGTTTTGAGATGCGGCACAATAAGATCCACGTCTTGCGGCTGCAAACGGTTCAGCAAGTTATTCTGTGTCCAATCGACTGACTTCTGATGATCTGCCATTTTATTCTCTCAAATGTTCACTAGTGGACAGACTGGATCAATCGCGTTGTGTATTTGAGCGCACATAGTGGCTCTGCGAATTCGCCGTAAGGGCTTTTGCAAAGTAGATGATTTCTGAAGGTAGAGCAGGTTTCGACAAATAAGGGCGGTCACGAAGATCTTCTGGAAGTTTTGCCGGCGGATTGCCCGAAATAAACACGAACGGAATACCCATATGTTTGAGTTGGCGCGCAACATTGTAGGTAGGCCCGTCGGTTACATCGACGTCGAGCAGTGCCAACACCGTGCCAGAATCTATTTTGGCCAGTGCTTCATCGCAGCTCGAAGCTAAAATGGGGATTGCCCCCAAAGTTTCTTCGACTATTTCGGCCATGTCCCCGGCGATGAATACGTCATCTTCGACAATAAGAATTTTGCGATCCATGGATAGTTAACGCCGCTACTCGCTCAACGTTCCACGACAATTTCGGTTTCTCCAATTTGGTTAACAATAGTTTGAGGTCCACCATGCTTCTTGTGTCTGCAATAGTTCGTAAGTCCCGGCCCCGCCAATGAACGATAACCGGAGCAATTTGGCGCCATCACGCCCCTTTCACGCCATCATTGTTGAAGACGACATGCTGGTTATGTTGGATATTGAGGAAATTCTGAAATCCTTGGGCGCTTCACAGGTGAGCTGCGCCACCACCAGCGAAAACGCCTTGAATCTTCTGGAAATAAACACGCCAGATTTTGTTTTGATGGACTATCATTTGGGCAAGACAAATTCCTTGGCACTCGCTTGGAAATTGCACAAACTCCAAGTACCATTCGCCTTTGTCACAGGCGCGGTGACGCCTCCAGGCATGCTCGAGGATTTTGCCAGCATTCCTGTTGTGGCAAAGCCTTTCTCTGAGTCTGATATCGGCAATGTTGTTGAACGGTTGCTTGCAAAACGCCAGATGGGCTGTGCATCTTCGTAAGACGGTCTCCAATCTCTCCTGATAAGGACTCTTGATGATTACCAGAAAGAGGGATCTTCGCACGGGCTTCAGCCTTTGGGAGGGTCACAAAATTCCGAAACTAGCTTATGGGCAAAGCCCGAAGGCAGATTTCTACGATGTCGTGGTCATCGGCTGTGGCATCTCTGGTTCTCTCATTTCCGAACGGCTTTGCAACCTTGGTCTTCGCATTCTGGCGGTGGATCGGCGCAGGCCAGCATCCGGCAGCACATCGGCAAGCACGGCGCTGATCCAATGGGAAATTGACCAACCTCTGGTCAAGCTGGCAAAGCAAAGGGGCTGGAAGACAGCGTCATCTGCCTATCTGGCCTCGGTAGCGGCGGTGAAGGCCCTGCAGAGGCGCATCAGAACACTGGGCGTTGACTGTGAAATGGCACCGCGGGACACGCTGCTGCTGGCAGGTGACGCGATGGGAAAAACCGCACTCGCCAGAGAAGTCAAACAGCGCCGGCGGCTGGGGTTGCCAAGCGTCCTCCTCGACCAAAAGGGGCTTCTAAAAAAATACGGGTTCGACCGCGAAGCCGCAATTGAATCCAAGGGCAGCATCGAACTCAATCCGGTGCAGTTGTCTCTTGGCATGTTGAAGCTTGCGATGAACTCCGGCGTGGAGGTCGTTGCCCCTCTCAATGTAATTGGCATTGATGCGACCAGCAAAGGTGTCTTCGTCAGCTTTGAGAATGGTCGCGTCATTGCCGCACGCAAAGTGATTGTTGCATCAGGCTACGAAATGTTGCCCGAACTCCCGAACAAGAAATATGACCTTGTGTCCACCTGGGCACTTGCGACGGTGAAACAAATGCCAAACCAGCTTTGGCCACACAAGGTCTTGGTATGGGAGGCAAGCGATCCCTATCTCTATTTCAGGACGACCCATGATAATCGTATCGTCGTGGGTGGCGAGGATGCTTCATATTCGAATCCTGAACGACGCGACCGCCAGATCAAAAAGAAGAGCCAAAAGATATTACAAAAGTTTGGCGTCTTGTGGCCAGCCGCTACCCTCAAAGCTGATTACCAATGGGCAGGTACTTTTGCGGAAAGTCCTACAGGTATGCCGATAATCGGTGAAGTGCCCGAGCTTCCAAATGTATTTGCCGTCTTGGGTGCAGGCGGCAACGGCATTACCTTTTCATGCGTTGCATCCGATCTCGCAAAATCATGGGTGCAGAACAAAGCCCACAAATTGGCACCTCTCTTCGCGATCAGAGCGTAACTCCTGCACGGAACTTTTTGGCTAATGGAGCATTTTTCTAGCAAGGCGGAAACTTGTTCAACCAAAACAGGAGAGTAAAATGAATTGGGATCGCATTGAAGGTAACTGGACTGAATTCAAAGGCAAGGCCAAGACCCAGTGGGGCAAGCTCACGGATGATGATCTTGCAGTGATCGACGGCAACCGTGAGGCCCTGGAAGGCCGCATTCAGAGCCAATATGGTTACGCCAAGGACAAGGCGAAAACCGAAGTCGACAAGTGGCTCAAAAACAATTGATTGGAATTAAATTGAAAACGCCGTGGCATTTGCTGCGGCGTTTTTTATTGGGAACGCTGTGGATCATTCAGCCGGATAATGTTGTAGCAATAGAACAGCAGTGACGATGACATAGCCCAACAAGGCACCGGCAAAAACATCACTGAAATAGTGAACTCCCAGTTCAAGCCGTGACAATGCAATCATGAAAGCCATCATCAAGGCCGAAATCCACACAATGATGGAAATCTTGTGGCTCACATATACGCTTAGAACATAGGCCACCGAGAGATAGAACGTCATTGAAAACATGGCGTGTCCACTGGGAAAGCTCCATGATTGCGGGAGTGTTTCGGGGTAAAGTTCCACGGGCCTGGTCCGATGAACAATAAATTTCAGAACCGGCTCCGACGCAAAAGAAATCCCCCCACAGATGACGAGAAACCAGAATGCTGATCGCTTGCCCAATGCCAGGGCACCAAGACTGACAAGCACAGTAAGTGTGCCAATAGTCAGTGGCTTTCCAAGTTCGGATACCATCGTCCAGAAAGCCAGTTCACTCGGCGTTTGCCCGGCATCGAATTTCGTCAGCAGCCATGTGTCGAAGGGTGTGGCCAAACCTGAAATCACAAGGATGGAGATGGCGACCACCAATCCGAGGCCGATATAAACGGTCTGTGATCGAACTAATAATTTAGCGTCTCGCATGTTTTGCATGGCAATTTTTGATTGATATAAAATCTGATGTTGGTTCAAGCATATATATGAATATCTCAGTTCAAACGAACCATCCTTTAAAAATAAGTATTCAAGGGAACTTTGTTGAAGCCAATGCGTTTGCAATCGAAGGGCCCGGTGGAGGGTCATTGCAAAGGAGCATCACATGAAATCATCATCGTCAACTTCGGAAATGCAAACACCAACTGATTTGGAAAAGCAGGGTGTGGAAAAAATTGCAAAGGTTTTGAATATTCTGGTTGCGGATGCTTTTGCACTTTATTTGAAAACTAAAAATTTTCATTGGCATATGACGGGCCCACATTTTCGGGACTATCATCTCATGCTTGATGAACAAGCTGATCAGATTTTCGCCTCGATCGATCCTCTGGCCGAGCGCGTGCGTAAGCTTGGCGCTGTAACGCTTCGTTCAATTGGTCACGTTTCGAAGTTGCAGACCATAAAGGACAATGACGTGGTTGGTGTTCCACCGCTCGACATGCTTGCAGAACTTTTGGCTGACAACAAGAATATGGCCGCTGCAATGCGTAAAGCGCACAAGATCTGCGATGATCAGGAAGATGCCGCAACGGCCGGTCTGTTGGAAACCTATATTGATGAAACCGAGCGGCGCACCTGGTTCCTGTTTGAAGCCAGCCGCAACGCCGATTCAACCGGACACTGAAAATAGTCAAATCGTCTTTGCGTCCATAGAGCACGGCCGGTCTGTATCGCTCACTGAGTTCCATAAAAAAACGCCCGCCGAAATTTCGACGGGCGTTTAATTTCTTTACGCGTGCTTGTTAAGGTGCAGCAGGCGCGGCTGGGGCAGCAGGTGCAGCATTGTTGGTGGCTGCAGGTGGCTCTGCTGGCGTTGCGGGTGCAGTGCTGGCAGCGGGAGGCGTAGCAGGCGCTGTCGTGCTCGCAGCAGGAGGCTGGGCCGTAACTGCAGGTGGCGTCACATCAGTCGTGTTCTGCGTTGTCACCGGTGTCAGAACGCTCTGGCTTCCGAACAGACCATAAGCAATGAGACCTGCCACGGCCAATATGAGCAAGATCCAGATGGCGGGCCATGAGCTGGACGTGCGCGTGGTTTCAACGGTGGCGCGGGTCGACCGCCCTCTCAAGCTTTGGTCAAGTTCAGGGTCAAAGCCTGCTTCATAGTCTCGCTGAAAGTTTGGTGGAACTTTCCGGTCGGCAGGACGCTCCAGACCGGTCACAACTTTTGAAGTATTAGCCATTTCAGTTCTCCTTGATAGTAAGTTCTGGTTAATCAACGCCGCTGCTGAGGGATGGTTCCATAAAAAAAGCGGCGCTCGTTTGAGCGCCGCTCTTGGTTATCGCCCTAGATGCAAGGCCGAGGCTTTAGCGGCATATGTGTCGCTGGCCGTCGTAACCAAGATAGGTATTGGTATCGGCATCGTAAGATTTGTAGCGCGCATAGCACGAGCGCACATGCGAAGAGCCAGAGCTATACCCATAGTCATTGTTCTGGGCCGCCAGGGCACCACCAACCACCAACGGCAGAGTCCACCAAGGAGTCTGATAGTAATAGCCGCGATAGTAATGGCGGCAATTGCCATAAGCATAACGGCAACGATCACCATAACGCTCGCGCGACCAACGGAAATTGCGGTTGTCCCAATTGTGGTTGCCTTGGAGGTTGTTGCGATCCCTCATATCAATAGGCAAAATATTATTGTCGCCCGTTTCAGTGTACTGGCCAGTAATTATCGGCATCGCGTTGACGGGAATTGCAGTGGACGCAATTGCGCCGACACCGAGTGCGACAGCAAGCGCGATTTTACTAAATTTTTTCATAATTCATTTTCCTCTTCAAAAACATTGTCGCGATAGAGAAGTTGAACGGCACGAGCTCGCGCATTCTCAACTACTTAAGCCACGAGGTTGATCGTGGTTCCACAGTTTTTTCCGAAAGCAGGGAACGAAGAGGTGTGCAACCATAGTATTGGTCCTTGCATGCGAGAGTTGGAACTAATGACAGTTTTGAGCGTTAATGGTAGATAACCTCTGTGTTGAAAGGACTTCCCAAATGGCAAAGAAAGCTTCATCTCCCAATGCCTACCAGATTTTTGAAGATCTGATTGTTCTCGTCGGCAGTTTTGCCAAGCTCGGCCGCACGATCGCCACGCAGAAGATTCAGGCTTCAGCAGAGGCGGCCACAGATTTCGTCCACAACAAGGTCGACATGGGCAGCATTAATGAGCAGTTGTCAGGCGCCAAGGAAAGCCTTGGTCATGCCTCCGAATATGCCACAAACACCGACATCAAGCAGATGGTCGAGGACGCTGCCGTGTTTGTACGTCGCCATCCGGTGGCAACATTCATGTCGGTCATCGCCGCTGGTGCCTTGATTACCCAGATGCTGCGTCCTGAAGCAGTTGCGCCAACTCCACCTGTGCGGCGCAGTAAGCCCGCTGGCCGCAAAGCGAAGAGCAAGTCCAGCACCCGCACCAACAAAACGCCGGTCAAGTCGCGCTCGAAGGCAAATGGCGTAGCCCGTGAGCATGCCTGAGAGGCGCGCAAAGAACACTCCGATTTTCGAACTGGTCAAGAAGCTCCTTATGGGAGCTCTTGGCTGGTCCAGTGATGAATTGAGTTTGACCAAGCTCGACGCCAAGGCCTTGCTTAACCGCGTGCTGTTGGGAGCGGGCTTGTTATTTTTTGCTTTTGCGATGCTCACTGCCGCAATTTTCACACTCGCCGAAACCCTGATTGGTGCACTGACCGATTATCTGCACGGCAATTTCGCGGCAGGCTTGGTTGTAACGGTCGGTCTGCTTTTGATAACCGCTTTGCTGATGGCCTTTGCATATTCATCGATCAAGGCCACGCCCGCACCCAGGGGCGTGATATTCAAACGCCTGCTCGGCAGCAAAAAACTCCCTTAGGTCTTAAAAATGAATGTCAGCCTTGGCGGCCAGCGGTCAGCAGGGGCTTTATCCCGAACTTGGCCGCATCTTCCGTTTGCAGCAATTCTGAAAGCCTGATGCGCGCGCGGTTGACGCGGCTCTTGATAGTGCCAGGGGGCACGCCGCAAACGACTGCAGCATCTTCATAAGAAAGATCAGATGCCGTGACCAACAGCAAGGCCTCGCGCTGTTCGTCTGGCAATTTCAGCAGGGCGATCTGCATATCCGCGAGATCGACAACGCCATCCTGCTCCGGCGGCACCGCGACTTTTTCGGAGTGCTTGCCATCGACATCTTCAATTTCGCGTTTACGCTTGCGGTAGACCGCATAGAATTCGTTGCGCAAAATGGTATAAAGCCACGCCTTAAGATTGGTCCCTTCCTGGTAGCTGCCTTGATGGGCCCAGGCCTTCATCAAGGTTTCCTGCACCAAATCGTCGGCGCTGTCGCGCTTGCCTGTAAGAGATGTCGCAAAGGCCCTCAGCGAAGGAATTGACGACAACAATCCTGATTTGAAATCGTTTTGTGTCATTGATCCCGCTTAACCTCAGCCCTTGTCCGACGAGGTCTTTTTGTCGAGTTTGTTGAGCAAATCCAGAAACTGGGCTGGAATCTCCTGCTTCTCGAGTTTGGAATAAAATGATTTCAACTCGGAACTGATGGCATCCTCCACTGAATTTTCGCCTTTTTGGGGCCTGGAAGGAGTTTTCGTCCGATTGGGAAGAGGTGTTTTCATGAAATTAGCCTTTCCACTTAAATACCGGAAAACGAAAAAAGTTCCCGGGAACTGAATTTTTTTTGGAACTTTTAACGGGGTGGGCCATTCTATGCTAGTGTACTCTAGTGGACTTAAACGGCGGGATAGAAGCGCCGCCCGGTGCCTGTACACGTAATTGGACAAAACAGGGGAGGCGCCCAAAAGGGCATGAAACCAATGGCGATATCAGAAGAAATTTTACCACATCTGCCCAGCCTGCGTCGGTTGGCACGCGCCCTGACAGGCTCCCAAAACAGCGGCGATTCCTATGTCATGGCAGCTCTCCAGGTTCTGGTGGATGATCCCAAGGCATTAAACAGCAAATTGCCACCAAAGATTGCTCTTTTTCAGTTGCTCTGCGGCATGTGGAATTCGCTGGAAATTAACAAGCGCTCTGATGCGTCTCTCACGGGTTCGGCGTCTGCCATGGAGAAGACCGTCCAAAGTCGGCTCGCCAACATATCGGGCATGGCGAGAGAAGTTTTCCTGCTCTCTGCTGTTGAGGGCTTTTCACCCGAGGAAATTGCCCAAATTGTGAAATTGTCGGAGTTGGATGTTCAGAACTTGAAAGAGCAAGCGTTGCGTGAAATCTCGGAAATGATCGCCTGCAATGTCATGATCATCGAGGATGAGCCGCTAATTGCTCTGGATATCGAAGACATCGTCACCTCCATGGGCCATCGCTGTGTGGG
>JBDSTO010000023.1:0-18591 GCA_039928255.1 Aestuariivirga sp.
GCCACGAGATTGACGCCACGGTTGGCATAGTTTTCCTGCAGATCCGCGAGCAATGATTCCACATCAACGTCGGCTGGCACGAATTCCTTGAAGGACTGAAGCGAGACAGGCTCTGAGGCCGCAAACAGCATGGCCTCGATGATGCGCATATGCTGGCTGCGCTCCACCATCGGATGGACAGTGACGGTAGCACCCTGGGCTTCGTCCGGCTGCATTTCATCTTCGGTCATTGGCATGGCATTCGTATGCAACTTTAATCCCCTTATGCAGCCTGTGGTCCGCTGCGGCGGCGCAGATAGATGGGTTGAAACGCTTCTTCCTGGCGAAGCTCAATGCGCCCGTCGCGGGCAAGCTCGAGGCTTGCTGTAAAACTTGACGCGCGAACCGAGCGGCGCGTTTCCGGGCTCGACAAATAGCGTTCCAGCCACATGTCAAACGTGCCCCACTCGTCCATTGCTCCAACCAGACGCTCAATGGCTTCGCGTGCTTCCTTGATCGACCAGGTGGGCTGGCGCTTCACTGTATAGGTTTGGTGAGCCACCTTGCGCTGGCGCCGTTCGGCATAGGCTTTCAACAGGTCGACCAATGTGTCGGCATATTCGCGTTGCACTTCCACAACCAAGGGCTGGGGTGCGCCGCGTTGAAATACATCCTGACCCAATTGTGGGTGTTGGAAAATCTTTGCTGCAGCATCGCGCATGGCTTGCAAGCGCTGCAGGCGGAACGCCAGTCTTGCCGCCATGTCTTGCGGCTGGCCTTCGTCATTGGCGGCGGGCGGCATGGGGATCAGCAGGCGGGATTTCAAATAGGCAAGCCAGGCGGCCATCACCAAATAGTCGGCGGCGATGTCGAGCCTGGTGTGGCGAAGCTTGTCGATGAAGGCGATATACTGGTCTGCCAAAGCCAGGATAGAAATTTGCGAGAGGTCGATCTTGTGTGCGCGGGCCAGTTCCAACAACAGGTCCAGCGGGCCTTCAAAGCCCCCCACATCAACGATCAGTTCTTCGCTTGAGATTGTTTCAGCAGCGCGGGGCGGCCCATCGGTGCCATTCCACGTTTCAGCTTCAGATTTCTGGTCATTGCCTGACATGACTTATTTTCGCAGATTGACGCGTGAGTTGCGAGAGAAAAGGCCGGGTTTCCCCAATTTCCTTGCGGCGTCGATCATGCTGACGCTTTAGCTGGCGAGAACGGCTTGCATATCCTGTGCGGCTTGCTTTTCATCAAACGGCACTGGCTTGCGGCGCTGTTTGAGGGCCTGCTTGGCACGGCGCAGGGCTCGACCCGCAAGAACCGGAGCAGCCGCTGCAACCTCTTCCATCTCTTCCAGCACGCCGTTGCAGTGAAGCACCATGTCACAGCCCGCCGAAATCGAGGCCTCGACCTTTTGGGTCAACGTGCCGCGCAGAGCCTTCATCGACAGATCATCGCTCATCAGCAGGCCGTTAAAGCCGATGACCTTGCGAATGACGTCCCTGATCATCTTGCGCGACGTGGTCGCAGGGTTGGCATTGTCGATGGTGGTGTAGACAACATGGGCCGTCATCGCCATGGGAAGATCTGCGAGTGCCGCAAAGGGTGGGAAGTCGTGGGTTTCGAGGTCCAGCCTTGAGGCGTTTACCATGGGAAGGTCCAGGTGGCTGTCGACCTGGGCGCGACCATGACCTGGAATGTGTTTCATGACGGGGAGAATGCCGCCTTCCATCAAGCCAGCCACGTGAGCGCGGGCCAGGGCCATGATGGTGCTCTGCTTTGTTGAATAGGCGCGGTCGCCAATGATTGTGTGGCCGTCAGATTGCGGGAGATCGAGGACGGGGAGGCAAGAGGACGTGAACCCCAAATCGTAAAGATCGGAGGCCATCAAATGGCCCACGCTGCGGGCCACGCGCAGAGCGAGAAGTGGCGAGCGATCGTACAATCGGCCAAAGGCATTTGCTGCTGGATATTTCGGCCAATGCGGCGGGCCCAGACGTTGTACACGGCCCCCTTCCTGATCAACGAAGACAGGTGCATCCTTGCGCTGCACGGCGGTGCGGAATTGCTTGATCAATTCCCTGATTTGTTCTGGATTGTCGCAATTGCGCTTGAACAGGATTAGGCCCCAAGGCTGACTCTTGGCAAAGAAAGCGCTTTCTTGCGACGAAATCTGAAGTCCAGCGCAACCAGAAATGAAAGAATGTACTTGCAACGAATTGAACGTCTCGCGTGAATGGCTATTGCCGGTGTACAACACAATCTCGTTCACCCGCTGCAAACAGCGAAGAACAGACATTTGTGGCCACTTCCATAGTGGGCATAGGACCTATGTTCAAGCGAAATCGAGGGCTTCCTGCAACCTCTGCGGATACGATTATCGGAGCGTATTTGCTGATAATTGCCCCATGTTTCTGCACCAAACGGGCATATTCAGCGCTGGCTTCGGGCTTTGTTTTGAAGGTCGTAAGCTGAGCCACAAACCCGGTTGCCCCCGTTGGGGCGGCACTCGCGACCGGCGCAGTCGGAGCTGCAGGCGCTGTTTGAACGGCGGTCTGTGGTGCGGGCGTTGCTGAACTTGACTTGAAGAGATCGCTCAAAGTCTTGCGCTTGGCCGGGACCGGGGCCGGAGCTGGCACCCCAGCAGGATTGGTCGCTTGCACGCCAGTGCCAACAGCTGGGCCATTATAGAGGCTGTTGGTACTGCCAGCCGGGGCTTGGGCAATCGGAGCTATGCTAGGTTCAGCTGACGCAACATCTCCTGCTGGTGGAACCAGCACCACGGGTTTTGCCCCCAAGTTCTTTTCAGATTTTGCAGTGACAGCCTTTTTTGCCTCGGCCAGTTTTGGTTCTACAGGCTTTGCAGGTGTGACCACGGTTGGGTCAGGTTGATCCGTGATGGTATTGGCTGCGTTATCTGCCGTTGCCAGTTTTGAGGGCTGAGAAGACGGGACAGGCGGCTCGGCCACAGGTGCTACCTTTGGCGGCGTGGCGGCCGACGTGGGTAATCCGCCCCCAGTTGAAAGTGCCGCCGAACTGGGTTCGGCGGCTGTGGTATTTTGTGCAACTTTTGAACCGTTATTCTGTTCTAGCGAACCTTGCGTTCCTCCACTACTCCCCGGCGGCGGGGGAAGCGGCAAAGGCATGCCATTGTCTCCGGTTCCAGCGCTTGGCTGGTCGCCCGGTGCAGGAGGTGCGGCATTGGCATCGGGCTGAACCGGTGCCTCTTCATTGGCCTTCATCTCGCCGGACAAAACCTCATGATCGCCAATGATGCGGTCATAAATCTGCTTCTTGTTGGAACCCGCGGCAGGTGGTGCTGACTGATCTGCCTTGGTGCTGGTGTCGGGGTTGACTTTTGCCGGCTGCGTTGGTGCTGCGACCACAGGAGCCGCGGCGTTATCAGCCGATGTCGACGTGGTGCCCTTGATCAAATTGTTATAGGCCCAAATGCCACCGATTCCTGAAGCAAGCGCCAGGACCAGCAAGATCATCAGGATGAGCGGCAGGCGTGAGCGCGGCAAATCATCTTCATAAGCTGGCTCGGCATTGCGGTAGGCCTGTTGATAATCATTGGCCGTGGCGCGGCGCCCGGCTGGTGGTGCTGGTTGTTCGAAAATGTCATCCTGATCATCTTCATAGCCCATCTGCGGGGGCGAGCGCATGGCACCGCCAGAACCCAAGCGAGGGCTTGATCGCAAATCGGGTTGCACCGATTGATAGGGCGATGGTCCGCCACGCGTCGGTGCTGGAACCCGTGCAGCAGGCTGCGGGGGGTAAGCAGGAGGCGTATAATTATTAGAACGCTGCTGCGGGGGCACATAGCCAGGAGGTGGCGCATAGCCCGTATTGGGATCAACTGGCCGGTAGGCCGGCTGTTGGGGATAAGGCGGTTGGGTGTATTGCCGCTGATAGGTAGGTGCCTGTGGCTGCTGCGGCTGAGGCGTAAAACTGCGCTGCGGTGGCTGCTGCGCATAAGACGGTGGAACAGCAGGTGGCAGGGGCTTGAAACCAGTGCCCTGCCCCAGTTGTTGGCGCGCAGGCTGTTGGGACGGGGCCGTGAATTTAGGCACCGGAGGTGATGATCCGGCGGGATTTGTTTGCGCCGCTGGCTGGGCGCGAGGCGCATCAGGGTCAGCGAATGAAAATTTAGGTCTGGCCGGTTCACTTCCCGAAGTGTCCGGGCGCTGCCGCGCGGCATTGACGCGCTGTTCGGCGAGCTTTTCAGCAGCTTCACGCTGGGCCTTCAATTTGCTGGCCAAAGCATCAGTTGGACCAGCGGGTGGGCGTGGCGATGGAGCCGGAGCGGCCGCTGTTGGATTGGCCCGTGGGGCGGCGCGTGGCGCCATTGGAGCTGGCTTTACAGAACTTGGCGCCGGACGTGCCGATCCCGCAGTAGGCCGTGCTGCCGCAGGCTCCTTGAAATTATCCGCAACGCGCGGCAAACCATCCTTGGCACCAATGCCAAGCCGTTCGCGCCAATTGCGCTTGTCGTTACCGTCCGTCGAGTCTTGGTCCATTACTTTTCCCTACATCTCCTCGACGGGCCTAACGCCGAGAATCCCGAGACCATTTGAAAAACAATACCGAATCGCCCTCAGGAAAGCGAGCCGGGTCAAAGTCAGGTTATCCTGCTCTTCCAAAATAAATCTTAATTGCGGCAGTTCTTTGCCCTTGTTCCACAATCCGTGAAATTCGCTTGCCATTTCATAGAGATAAAATGAAATCCTGTGAGGCTCATGAGCCAGAGCGGCGGCTTCAACCGCCCTTGGGAACTCGGCAACCTTACGAATGAGCGCCATTTCTGCCTCATCTTTCAGTAAATTGAAGTCAGGTTTTCCACTGGAATCTTCAATTGCAAGGTGTGGAGGCGCGTTGCGAAGCACCGAACAGATGCGGGCATGGGCGTATTGCACATAAAAAACCGGATTGTCTTTTGACTGTTCCGTCACCTTGGCAAAGTCAAACTCCAGCGGCGCCTCGTTCTTGCGATAGAGCATGATGAAACGGACGACGTCAGCCCCCACTTCATCGACCACATCGCGCAGGGTGACAAAGTCCCCTGCCCGCTTGGACATCTTGAAGGGCTGGCCATTGCGCATCAACTTTACGAGCTGGCAGAGCCTGACAATGACATGAACCTGGTTTCCGGCAAAAGCGGCAGCAACAGCCTGCAGACGCTTGACGTAACCACCATGATCCGCGCCCAAGACGTAAACCAGTTGCTTGAACCCACGGTCGATCTTGTTTTTGGAATAGGCCACATCGGAAGCGAAATAGGTGAACGAGCCATCGGATTTGAGCAAGGGCCGGTCCATGTCATCGCCAAATGCTGATGCACGAAACAGGGTTTGCTCGCGGTCTTCCCAGTCGACCGGTGCTTCGCCCTTGGGTTTAGGCAAGCGGCCGACATAGACATCGTTCTTGGCTTTGAGTGTTTCGATGGCTGAAGCCACGGCACCTGACGACTGCAAGGATTTTTCGGAGAAGAAAACTTCCTGCGTGATTCCGAGGGCAGCCAGATCTTCGCGGATCATATCCATCATCATGGAAATTGATTTGTCGCGAACGATCGGCAGCCAATCATTTTTCTTGAGCAGCGTGTCGCCATGTTCGGCTTTGAGGGCCTCACCCACCGGCTTCAAATATTCGCCCGGATAAAGACCCGCTGGAATGTCGCCAATATTTTCGCCAAGCGCTTCGCGATAACGCAGGAATGCAGATTGGGCCAACACATCAACCTGGCCACCCGCATCATTCATGTAATATTCTTTGGTGACTTCGTATCCGGCAAAACTCAGCAGCGATGCCAACGCATCACCAAAGACAGCACCGCGGCAATGGCCCACATGAAGTGGGCCCGTGGGGTTGGCCGAAACATATTCAACATTCACTTTTTGACCTTCGCCCAATTTGGACGAGCCATAAGAACGGCCTTGGGCCAAAGCGCCTTCGAGCACGCGCGGCCATACTGAATCTTTCAAAGACAAATTGATAAAGCCGGGTCCTGCGATGCTGGCCTTCGCCACGTCAGGATGGCGTTCAAATTCAGCGACAAGCATTTCAGCCACAAGTTTCGGTGCCATGCCTGCGGGCTTGGCCAGAACCATGGCGGCATTGATGGCGACATCACCATGGGTGGCATCGCGCGGGGGTTCGACCGTCACGCGGCTCAAATCCAAACCAGACGGAATTTTGCCTTGGGAAACGAGGCTTTCGATGGCCTTGAAAGTGGCGGTCTGGAAATGTGCAAAAAGGTTCATAAACTCGGTCTAACTCATTGAATTTCATGCTCGCCCTATCGGAAAAGCGGGTCGAGGTCAAACAGGCGCTTGTGCTGTTCAAGGGCATAGCGGTCGGTCATTCCGGCGAGGAAATCACAGACTTGCCTTGCGTAACGGCTCTGGTCCGAAATCGGATGATCTTCGCGCCAGTCTTCGGGCAGAAGTTTTTCGTCATTCATGTAGGCTTGAAACAAATCGCGGATCACGCGCTGGGCTCTCGCCATGATGTCCATAACGCGTTCGTGGCGATACATCGACTTCGAAAGAAAGCTTTGCAGCACCCTGTTATTTTCGCGCATCTGACTGCCAAAACCGATGAGCTGAAAACCCAGATTTCTTACGTCATCAGCGGATTTGGGATGGGTTTTTGCAATGCTTTTGGCCGCTTCGTGCAAAACATCATTGACCATTGCGGATAAAAGCCCGCGCACGGTTTCGTGAATGACACGCGTGGTTTCGAGCTTGGGATAGCGCTTCAGCACATCACCCAAAACCTGGCCAACAAGGGGAATGTCTCCGAGGTCGATCACGTTGAACAACTTAGCGCGCAAGCCATCATCAACGTCATGGGCATTGTAGGCGATGTCATCTGCAATGGCTGCCACCTGCGCTTCGGCTGACGAAAAACTCGCAAGGCGCAAATCATGCACTTCGGCATATTCAATGATCGCCGCAGGCAAGCCCTTGTCCTTGTAGTGGCCCAAAGCATGACCTTCAGAATCAGTCAGCGGGCCGTTGTGCTTCACCAGCCCTTCCAGCGTTTCCCATGTGAGGTTTAGGCCATCGAAAGCGGCGTAACGTTTTTCAAGCCGCGTCACGATTCGAAGGGCCTGGGCATTGTGATCAAAGCCGCCGAAGGGTTGCATCAGCTGGTCAAGCTCGCGTTCGCCGGCGTGGCCAAATGGCGTGTGGCCCAAATCATGGGAAAGGGCCAGCGCCTCGGCCAGGTCTTCATCAAGGCGCAAGGCACGCGCGATGGTCCGAGCAATTTGCGCCACCTCAAGTGAGTGCGTGAGCCTCGTTCGGAAATGGTCGCCTTCGTGAAATACAAAGACCTGGGTTTTTTGTTTCAGGCGCCGGAAAGCCGATGAATGGATGATGCGGTCACGGTCGCGGGCAAAGCAACTGCGGGGCGGACTTTCAGGCTCTGGAACCAGCCGTCCACGGCTAGCGCTGGCCTTGCTGGCGAAAGGTGCAAGCGTCATGGCGCTACCCCATTGACTTTTAAGCTCAAGCCTCCACATTTGAGGGTATGACCGACGCTCAAATCACCGTCACTCCGCGTGCTGCCGCCCGCATCCATGAAATTGCCAAAGGCAAGGATCTCAGCGCTTTGCGCATTGCGGTTAATGGTGGGGGCTGTTCGGGTTTTCAATATGAATTCTCCCTGGCAGACAATCGCGAGGCTGAAGATATCGCCATTGAACAAGATGGTGCGACTGTTTTGGTTGATTCCATGTCGCTGGTCTATATGGCAGGTTCAACGGTCGATTTTGTGGATGATTTGATGGGCCAGTCGTTCCGCGTCGAAAATCCGCAGGCCAAGTCTTCCTGTGGCTGTGGCACCAGCTTCTCGCTTTGACATGCGGATTACAACCTGGAACGTAAATTCCATCAAAGCTCATTTCGAGCAGGTTTCGAATTGGGTCGTGGCCAACAAGCCTGATGTGCTTTGCCTTCAAGAAATCAAATGCGAAGATCCGAACTTCCCCGCTGCTGCTTTTGAGGAGCTGGGATATCAGGCTGCTGTTCATGGGCAGAAAACATACAACGGCGTGGCCATTCTTTCGCGGCTGCCGTTTGAAAATGTGACGCGGGGGTTACCCGGAGATTCCACTGACGAGCAAGCCCGCTTTCTGGCTGTCGATGTTTTTCAAGACAAGCGAATGGTCAAGGTTTGCTGCCTTTATTTGCCCAATGGCAACCCCGCTCCCGGTCCCAAATATGACTACAAGTTGTCGTGGATAAAGCGACTCGAGACTGAGGCCAAAAGAATGCTGAAGGCCGAAGAAGCTTTTGTCCTTGCTGGCGATTACAACGTCATTCCTGCCCCGGTTGACGCCAAGAACCCGCAAAACTGGGTTGATGATGCCTTGTTCCTGCCGCTCACCCGGGCGGCCTATCAGGAACTTTTGGCTTTGGGTCTCACCGAATCATTCCGGGCGCTCCACCCGACTGCGCAGAATGCCTATAGCTTCTGGGATTATCAGGCTGGAGCATGGCCTCGGAATAACGGCATCCGCATTGACCATTTGTTGCTCTCGCCGCAGGCGGCAGACAGATTGGTTTCAGCAGAGATTGACCGAGAAGTTCGTGGCGTTGAAAAGCCATCGGATCATGTGCCCGTTACAATCGAGCTAAAATAAAACCCGCCAGAATTTCCGGCGGGTCTTTTAACTTTTATCTCTAGCCCAATTACTTGGTGACTGGAGCCTTCACACCGAAAGCAGCGAAGCTGGCTTCGTATGGCTTGAATGCGCTCTTGGCAGCAGCAGCGTAGATCTCGCCGAGCTTGGTCATCTGAGCGATCGAGGCTTCAAATGTTTCCTTGGCGAAAGCCTGCTGAACTTCAACAGCCTTTTCAAAGGACTTGGCAGCAACTGCCTTTTCCCAAACGCCAGCCGACTTTTCGAAAGATTTCTTCGAGAAATCAGCAACTTCCTGGGCAACGGTCTGGTAGCCCTTGGTGATGGCAGTGGTCGAAGCCGTGAAAGCTTCAAAGCCTTCTTTGCCGGCGGTCTGGATGTCTTCAAATGATTTCATCATGGTGGTCTCCCATTGAGTAAAGTTCGATGAACAGGATATATGTGCACTGCAACATAAAGTCAAGGATCATTTTGCGTTGCAACATAGATTTTCAATCTTTAATGCTAAAACTCTCGAAGCCGAGGTGATTCCGGTTTACCCATTGGTAAGCCTAAGGCATCTAACTGGCATTTTGATCAGCTGGGGCGGCACCTTGGCTCTGTGGGACTTAGATTTGAATATGGTTGGATTTCGACGCTTTGTGGCACTTGTACTGGTGCCCGCACTGATGATGGCGGGATTTGTTGCACCTGCTCAGGCAACGCCGCAATTTTCTGCCATCACAATTGATGCCCGTAACGGCAAGATCCTTTTTTCTGATTCCATTGACGGACTTCGCCATCCGGCTTCACTGACCAAAATGATGACGCTTTATGTGCTGTTCCAGGATCTGAAGGCGGGAACCGTCACTTTGAATACTCAGCTCAAAGTTTCGGCACGCGCGGCATCCATGGCGCCGTCAAAGCTTGGTTTGAAACCGGGTTCCACGATCAGTGTCGAGGACGCCATCAAAGGCCTCGTCACAAGGTCGGCCAATGACGCTGCTGCCACGGTTGCTGAAAACCTCGGCGGCACTGAAGCAAAATACGCTGCACGCATGACACGGGTTGCACATTCCATTGGCATGACGAAATCAAATTTCGCCAATGCTTCAGGGCTTCCCAATCCATTGCAGATCACCACCGCGCGCGACATGGCAACGCTTGGCCTGAGGCTGATGCGCGATTTCCCGCAATACTATCCCTATTTCCGCATTCAGCAATTTGTCTACAAGGGCCAGATTATTCGCACACACAACGCGCTGGTCGGCCGCTTTGACGGCACTGATGGCATCAAGACCGGTTATGTGGCGGCCTCTGGCTATAATCTCGTGACTTCCACCAAGCGCGGGGACAAACGTTTGGTTGGCGTCGTGATGGGAGGCCGGTCTACGAGCTCTCGCAATGCTTTCATGATGCGCATGTTTGAAAACATGTTTCCCAAGGCCAGTGAAGGTACAACGATCGCCGCCTTGCCGGGGACCTCGGTTGGGACGATCAACCCGCTCAGTAATTTGAAAACTGCCAGCACCAACAAGGCCCCTGCCCAAGACATTAGCACGGACGACATGGCGGCCGCCGCTGCCGCTGCAGCATCAGGCCCTATTGATCCATCTGGCGATGAAGATCAGGCACAGGACCCATCTCCACTTGCTGCTGATGCGGTTGAACCCAGCAAGACAAAAGTCTTGCAGGCTAATCTTGAACCCACCGGTCCCATCACCGACAAGATTTTGCCATTCAAAGTGAAGTCAACGTCTGATGCCCCTGTCAACGTTGCGGGCATTCTGGCTTCGTCATGGAAGATTCAAATTGGTGCATTCCCCGACAAGAGCCAGGCCGAAGCCAGCTTGACGGCATTGCGAGGTGCCTCGGTGCCTGAGCTTTCCGGAAAGCAATCCTATACAATGGTGATGCAACAGGGCAGCAAGATTGTTTATCGCGCCCGCTTTGCTGGTTTTGATGCAGCCACGGCGCGCAAAGCTTGTGGTACGATCAAGAAACGCGGTGGCGACTGCATGGAAATTTCTCCGCAGTCATAAGTCAACCGAGCAGAACATCTTTCGCGGCATTTATCTTCGCTGCCATTTCTTCGCTGCCGCCGGCGTCTGGATGATGGTCCTTCATCAACTGGCGGTGTGCTTTGCGGATTTCATCTTCTGATGCACCAGACTTTAAACCCAAAATCCCCAAGGCAGATTCGCGCGATGGATTGCGCGCCGGAGGGGACGGCCGCCCCCTCGCCTGTCTTGCCTGGAACATTGATTTGAAATCGGGAAGCTTTGAAGTTCCATAAAGCCCCATTCCAAAGACCAGCAGGCCCGAACCAAAGGCGAAGTTTCCATGCAAAAACAAAAATACCGCAAAGGCCATGATGCCTACCGCAGTTAATCTGGAGGTGAAAACGCGTGATTCCTTGGGTGACAATTTTGCGTATTTTCGCAACAGCCACAGTCCGCCAAACAGAACAACAAGCCCTATGAGAATTGGCGGCATGAACGATCAGTTCGCTGGCTTGTTGCAGGTGCCGGACTTCAACAGTTCAAGCTTGGTCAAATGGCCTTTCAGGGCATAGGAGCCGTAGTCGAGCATCAGTTCGGTGGCGATGCCGTTTTCATAGACATTGAAGCTCGATTGATAGACGGGTGTATCGGATGCGTCCTTCTCCAGGCTGTAGTAACTGACCGACATTGGCCATGACGCCAAGCCTTTGAGGGCCGCAGTTTCAGGATTGCTGGCATCCGGGGCAAAACTGCCGGGCTCACGCTTCTTCCCAATGAAGGTTACGGCTTTGAAGGTTTTGTCATCGTCAGAGCCATCATAGACAAGTGACACATCGTGGTTCAGTCCCTTTTCGGCGTCACCGATAAGGCGCAACAGATGTGTTGAAGGGAAAACAGCTTCGCCCGGCACGGTGTATTCCAGGTCCTTGGGCGCGGTCATCACGCCTTTAGCCTCGCTGCCAGTTTTTGACCGCTTTACGTCGAGCTTTTGTTCGCTCTGAAGGTTGGAGTTCAAATACTGCTTCTGACGGAAATTCATTTCAAGTCCGTCGCCTGATTCCCAAGTCGCCAATTGGGTATCAATCAATTGGGGTGATTTTTCAGTCTGCACATAGTTGTTCACAATGCGGAAACTTACGGAATATCCATCACAGACATTGCCGGTGAGTTCATAGGCCAGTTTTCCGTCAATCGAGGAATAGCCGGAACCCGCGTCAAGCTTGGTGGCCTCAAGAGCATAGAAGGCCCGGTGTGCCGCCAGGGTTTGCGCGATCGTTGGGGTAACCCACACCATTGGTGCGGCCAATATAATCAAGGCCAAAGTCTTCATTTTCATTTTTGCGACCATCCCGGCACGGTGTTCTTGCTCTTCAAGCTTTTAACATGGAGATTGGCTGAAGAACGGGTAAAATACGTTAATTTTCAGGCAGGAGACATCACCTTGAATGCAATTGACGCCAAACTCAAGGAATTGGGAATTACGTTGCCAAAACCTATCACACCGCTGGCTAATTACGTTCCGTGGGTGAAAACCGGAAATCTGGTCTTTCTGGCAGGCCAACTCCCCATGCGGGACGGAAAGCTGCAATATCCGGGACCCGCTAATTCAAACGCGACGGGAGCCATGGCGGCGCGAATTTGCGGGATCAATCTTATCGCTCAACTCCGCGAGGCTTGCGGGGGTGATCTCTCCCGTGTGACACGCATCGTAAAGCTTGTGGGCTTTGTGAATGCGGCGGGCCCCGACGTAAACATTCCGGCTGTCGTCAATGGCGCGTCAGATTTGATGGTTGAGGTTTTTGGCGAGCAAGGCAAACACGCACGTTCATCGGTTGGTGTGGCAGCCCTGCCCCTTGATGCTGCGGTTGAGGTTGAAGCCGTGGTGGAGATCGCCTGACATGCGTTTTACGCCGCAATTGCGCGCCCTTGATTGGCTGGTCGCCAAACCCATTGCCCACCGGGGATTGCATGTTGAGAAGAACGGCATCGTTGAAAATTCCGAGAGTGCATTTGCCAACGCCATTGCCCATGGTTTTTCCATGGAATGTGATCTGCAGTTGACGGCAGATGGCCACGCCGTGGTATTTCATGATGACGAGGTGGACCGGGTTCTCGATGGCAAGGGCAAGGTTAAATCCTTCACTGTCAAGCAAATCCAGAAAATGAAATTTCGCGGTGGCAAAGACCGCGTGCAAACTTTGCAGGAGTTGCTGGAACAGGTCGATGGGCGCCAGACCATCGTCATCGAAATTAAATCCCTGTGGGATGAAGATATGACCTTGACGCGCCATGCGCTGCAAGTGTTGGCGCAATATGACGGACCCTTTGTGATTATGTCGTTCGATGAGAACATTGTGGCATGTGCGGCGGAGCTTCAACCCAACATCGTGAGGGGCATTACGGCTGACCGTGTGACCGACCCCTATTACAACATGCTGCCAGTTTCGCGCCGCATCGCCATGCAGGGGCTTGAACATCTGCCGCGCAGCAAGCCGCATTTCATTTCCTACTATTTCCGCGACTTGCCTTTTCCGCCCGTCGGAGAAATCAGTCGGCGCGGTTTTCCCATCATAACCTGGACAATTCGTAGTGATGAAGATGCCCGTCTGGCGCGGCGCTATTCTGATCAGGTGACATTCGAGAATTACATTCCGGCATGAGCAACAGCCTCAGTGTCATATCCAGTCTGGCCGAGATTGACGCTTCGGATTGGGATGCTTGTGCCAATCCTTCGGGCGGGGATTATAACCCGTTTGTGTCTCATGCATTTTTGCTGGCGCTTGAGCTTTCGGGTTCGGCTACACCCAAGACAGGTTGGGCGGCCCAACATCTTGTTTTGGAAACTGACAAGGGAATCGCGGGTGTCGTTCCCTGCTATTTGAAGCCCCATTCCATGGGAGAATATGTTTTTGATCATGGTTGGGCCGATGCCTTTTCCCGGGCGGGAGGGCACTATTATCCCAAGCTTCAGGCCTCCGTGCCATTCACCCCTGCGACAGGTCCGCGCCTCCTCGCGAAGAACGACGGGGTCCACAGCGCGCTGGCACAGGGGCTTCTCACTCTTTGCGCCAAGACCAAGGCCTCATCAGTTCATGTAACTTTCGCAACGGACAAGGACGCGGATGTTTTACAAGGGCCACAATGGTTGGCCCGCAACGACATTCAGTTTCACTGGTTCAACAACGGCTACAAGCACTTTCCGGATTTCTTGGCCGCACTGTCATCATCGAAGCGCAAGAACATTCGCAAAGAGCGTCAGGCCGTGGTGGATATGGGCATCACATTCGAGCATGCAACGGGTGCCAGCCTCACTGAGGAACATTGGGACAGCTTTTATGAGTTTTATCTGGATACGGGCAGTCGCAAATGGGGAAGTCCCTATCTCACCCGGGAATTCTTTTCCCGCATCCATGAGACGATGGCCGAGCAAGCACTGTTGATTATCGCCAAGCGCAAGGGCAAGGCCATCGCGGGGGCCTTGAACTTCATCGGATCAGACAGACTGTTTGGGCGCAACTGGGGTTGTGTTGAAAACCACCCCTTCCTGCATTTTGAAACCTGCTATTATCAGGCAATTGATTTTGCCATTGCGCGCGGGTTGAAAGTTGTTGAGGCCGGTGCACAGGGTGAGCACAAGCTGGCGCGAGGTTATATTCCGGTGACGACAAAGAGTTTTCATCATCTGGCGCATCCTGGACTGTCGCGAGCTGTTGCAGAATATCTGGAACATGAGCGCGCTGCCATTGCTGAAAACGCCGAAGAACTTGCCGCCCATGCGCCGTTTCGACACGAACAAGATTGAGGACGCCCATGACTTATGACCCCAACAATATCTTTGCAAAAATTCTGCGGGGGGAAATTCCCTGTCATAAAATTTACGAGAACGAACATATTCTGGCATTCATGGATGTGATGCCGCAGGTCGATGGACATTGCCTCGTGATCCCAAAGGCTCCATCGCGGGGATTGCTGGACACGGATTTGGCAGTGTTGGCCCATGTGATGGAAGCAACGCAGAAGGTGGCATGGGCCGCGGTGAAGGGCATGGAGGCGGACGGGTTCCAAATCCGTCAGTATAATGAGCCTGCGGCGGGGCAGACTGTATTCCATCTGCATGTTCATGTTTTGCCGGTGAAAAGCGGCGACGTCATCCGCCCGCATTCAGGCAAGATGGCGGATCATGCGGTGCTGGCGGCACAGGCGTTGCGCATCAAGAACGCTTTATGATGGCTTGGGAGAATTGTCTTTTGCGAAGATCACGCAGGTTATGCCCGCCAAGATTGTCAATGACGCTAGAAACAATCGAATGCTCAATGACTCGCCAAGCAGAATGATGCCGCCGACAGCGGCGATTACTGGGACGCTTAATTGGACCGTGGCTGCCTGCGTTGCTTTGAGCGCGGGCAAGGCTGAATACCAAATCGCATAACCGATCCCCGACGTAATTGCACCCGAGGCAACGGCGAGCAGCGTACCTTTTGTATCGAGCTGCATCTGGCTCCAGCAAACGAGACTCAATACCGCAGCCATGGGAAGGGTTCTGATGAAGTTTCCCGCTGTCATCATGGTAGGATCCCCTGACCCACGGCCACGCAGTGAATAGATGCCCCATGCCCCACCGGCTAAAATCATCAATGCTGAACTCGACAATGGCGGTGCGGACAAGCCCGGCAGAACCAGGACGACCAATCCTAAAATCGCCAAAAGAAAGCCTCCGACTTGAAGGACATTGAACCGTTCCCCACGCCACAGGCCATAACTGATCATTGACGTTTGCACTGATCCAAAGAGGAGCAAGGCTCCGGTTCCAGCTTTGAGATTGATATAGGCGAAGGAAAAGCCCGCGGCATAGACAAAAAGGGCCAATGCGGACGGCCAGTTTCCCTGGATGTTAGTTGTCTTCTTACTAATGGCCAAGATGAGCCAAAGCGATGCTGCGGCACTGAGCAACCTGAACGATGTAAAACTGGCGGCGTCAATTGCTGTAGTTTTAAGAGCAAGCCTGCACAGGATCGAATTCCCGGCAAAGGCGAGCATGGCCAAGGATGTGAGTGTGAGGGTTTTGCTGTTCAACATCCCCTCACACTATCACGTTTTTGCTATTTCACCTTGGCGGCTTTCTTCGGTGGCTTCTTCTTTTCCACTGCTTTGGCGCGCGGCAAGGCTTTGCGTTCAACGGGTTTGGGCAGCGACTTTTCTTCATCACGGCTCAAGTAAGTGAAGGCGAGTTTGTCGCCGTCACGCAGGATGCGCACCGTGCCGCCATTGGCCAGTTTGCCAAACAGCAACTCTTCCGCCAGTGGCTTCTTGATGTGCTCCTGGATGACGCGAGCCAGAGGCCTTGCACCCATTTGCTGATCATAGCCCTTCTCGGCCAGCCAATCCGCAGCTTCGGACGAGATTTCGATGTTGACCTGACGCTCAGAAAGCTGGGCTTCCATTTGCAGGATAAACTTCTCGACAACCTTGCGCACTACGTCCGCTGGCAAGTGACCGAAGGATACCACAGCATCCAGACGGTTTCGGAATTCCGGCGTGAACATCTTAATGATGGCCTCGGTGTCATCGCCCTCACGCACATTGCGCGTGAAGCCGAAGGCGGCCTTGGCCAGATCTTGAGCGCCAGCATTGGTGGTCATAATCAGTACGACATTGCGGAAATCGACAGCCTTGCCGTTGTTATCCGTGAGCTTGCCGTGGTCCATCACCTGCAACAAGATGTTGAAGAGATCAGGATGGGCCTTTTCGATTTCATCGAGCAGCAACACGCAATAGGGCGTTTGATCAACAGCATCGGTGAGGAGGCCACCCTGATCAAAGCCAACATAGCCCGGAGGGGCGCCGATCAGCCGCGAGACTGAGTGGCGTTCCATATATTCCGACATATCAAAGCGCACCATTTTCACGCCCAAAACTTCAGCAAGGCGCTTGGCAACTTCGGTTTTGCCGACGCCCGTGGGGCCTGAGAACAGGTATGAGCCGATTGGCTTTTCGGGTTCGCGCAAACCTGCACGCGCCAGCTTGATGGCTGATGCCAATTGTTCAATGGCCTTGTCCTGGCCAAAGACCATGCGCTTCAATTCAGTTTCAAGATTCTGCAACACGCTCTTGTCGTCGCGCGAGACAGTCTTGGCGGGAATACGGGCCATAGTAGCGATCGTCGCCTCGATGTCAGCAACGTCGATCACCTTCTTGCGCTTGTCTTCCGCCACCAGCATTTGCGAGGCACCCGTCTCGTCAATCACGTCGATGGCTTTGTCCGGCAGCTTGCGATCAGCCATGTAGCGGGCCGAAAGCTGGACGGCGGTCTCAATCGCCTCATCGGTGAACTTCACCTTGTGGTAGTCTTCGTAATAGGGCTTCAAGCCTTTGAGGATTTCGATGGCATCCGGCAAGGTTGGCTCATTCACATCGATCTTCTGGAAGCGGCGCACAAGCGCGCGGTCCTTCTCGAAGTGTTGCCGATATTCCTTGTAGGTCGTCGAGCCAATGCAACGAAGCGTACCCGCAGCCAAGGCGGGCTTGAGCAGGTTAGAGGCATCCATGGAACCGCCAGACGTGGCCCCTGCCCCGATCACGGTGTGGATTTCATCGATGAAGAGGATTGAGCCTGGCTTCTGCTCGACCTCTTTCATCACGGCCTTCAGGCGTTCTTCGAAATCGCCACGATAGCGCGTGCCGGCAAGCAGCGTTCCCATGTCGAGCATGTAAATGGTGCAGTCTTTCAGCACATCGGGAACTTCGCCCTTGATGATCTTGCGGGCGAGACCCTCGGCAATGGCGGTTTTGCCAACACCGGGCTCACCCACAAAGAGCGGGTTGTTCTTGGTGCGGCGGCACAGAATCTGGATCGTCCGGTTGACCTCATTCATGCGGCCGATGAGTGGATCAATCTTGCCTTCGCCGGCCTTCTTGTTGAGGTCAACGCAATAGGCCTCAAGGGCGCTTTCCTTCTTCTTGGTAGCACCCGGACTGCCATTTTGTGGATCTTCGCCTGGCATTTCACCTTCGGGATTATCCGATGCACCGCGCACACTGCGGCTTTCCGACTGGCCGGGCTTTTTGGCGATGCCATGCGAAATGAAATTCACGGCGTCATAACGGGTCATGTCCTGCTCCTGCAGGAAATAGGCGGCATGACTCTCACGTTCGGCAAAAATGGCAACGAGCACGTTGGCGCCGGTCACTTCTTCACGGCCGGAAGACTGCACATGGATAACCGCGCGCTGGATAACTCGCTGGAAACTGGCGGTGGGCTTGGATTCGGTCACGTTGTCGGTGATCAGGTTGGCGAGCTCACCGTCGATATAGTCGGTGAGACTTTCCTTCAATTCTTCGACATCAACCCCGCAGGCTTGCATCACGCGAAGCGCATCGGTGTCTTCGGTCAATGACAAGAGCAAATGCTCAAGCGTTGCCAGTTCCTGCTTGCGGGCGACGGCCAACGCCAAAGCGCGGTGGAGAGATTTTTCAAGACTGCGGGAAAATGTGGGCACTGACTAAGGTCCTCTTACTCTGAAGTACAATATATAGGTAAAAATCCGCCGACGGGTAGTCCCCCTGGTCAAAGTTGTATTCAATCCTTTTCAAGCGTGCATTGCAAAGGATGGTTGTTCTGGCGCGAATAGTCCATCACCTGCGTCACTTTGGTTTCCGCCACTTCAAAGGTGTAGACCCCGCACACACCCACACCCTTCTGGTGAACATGCAACATGATGCGATGCGCGTCTTCCACTGATTTGTTGAAGAAAACCTCGAGCACATGGACAACAAATTCCATGGGCGTGTAATCGTCATTCAACAGCAAAACCTTATACATGGAAGGCTTTTGAGTCTTGGCGCGTGTTTTCGTGATCACGCCCGTTTCGGAATCATCTCTTTTTGCAGGTGCTTTAGCCATGGGGCTTTATATATTCTCGTTTTTGGAAATTGCGAGAGGCATTGCCCATTGATCAGCAATGCGATGCCTGCGCGTCTCTTTATCAC
>JBDSTO010000024.1:0-7159 GCA_039928255.1 Aestuariivirga sp.
GCACCTTCAAGCCCCGTGGCAAAGTTGGCCCGGTAGCTGAACGAAAATGTAACAACTCCGGGGCCTAGGGACCGTCCAAAATCAAACCAGCTCAGGCCCTTGCTGTCGTCACCCATGGCAATGGCGACAATGCCGTTGCCGCCATCGGCGACTGCCACCTCCTCAAAGACAAGCCCTTGCGCGTGTAATTCAAGAATTGACGTAGCCTGCTCAAACCGCACGTCGATATCAACTTGGCCTCGAAAATCTTTCCGCGACGGATCAAGTTCAAGTCGAACCCGAATAGATTGCGGCCGGATTTTTGGATCAAGCCGCTTTAACATGTCATCCGCGAATGGCCAGATACGCCGAGTAAAGTGAAGTCGTTCCACAAATGAAAAGCCGGTTGCGCCGGGGTCCGCCAAAGCAGACATTGGCCACAAGCTCGGGAATCTTGATCTTGCCGATCATCGTTCCGTCCTTGTCAAAGCAATGAACACCATCACCAGCAGAGGTCCAGATACGATCATGTTCATCAATGCGGAACCCGTCAAAGAGCCCACACGTACTGTCGGCAAATAGGCTTGATTTGCCAAGTGACGCACCATCGCCCTTCACCTCAAGCTTGCGAATATGTTTCGGGCCATTGGCCTTATGGGTCACACCCGTGTCCGCAACATAGAGAAACTTTTCATCGCGGCTGAAGGCAAGACCATTTGGCTTTTCAAAATCATCGGCAACGCGGGTGATTTTCCCCGTCTGTCCGTCAATGCGGTAAACATGGCATGCGCCAATTTCGCTGGCAGCTTCACCACCTTCATAGTCAGCGAGAATTCCATAGGAGGGATCAGTAAACCAGATCGACCCATCAGATTTCACCACCACATCATTGGGAGAATTGAAACGCTTGCCTTCAAACTTGTCGGCAAGAATGGTGATCGCACCATTGTGTTCGGTGCGCGTCACGCGCCTTGCAAGATGTTCGCAAGTCACCAGCCGCCCTTGCGGGTCTGCGGTATTGCCATTGGAATTGTTGGAGGGGTTGCGGAAAACAGAAACATGGCCGTCACATTCATCATAACGCAGCATGCGGTTATTGGGGATGTCAGACCATATGAGATAGCGCCCGCCGCCAAACCACGCCGGGCCCTCACACCAGCGCGCCCCCGTCCACACGCGTTCAACGCGCACATGACCGATCAGACACGCGTTGAAACGTGGATCAAGAACTTCAAACCCGGTGCCTTCCGGCTCCCCATAAAACATGAATTAACTCCCCTTGTTGGCCGATTGAATCGCGGTCTTCGTTCGCTGGAATGCTATTGCGGAATGGCCGCCGCCGCAAGTTCGATAAAGCTCTGGGACCTATGCGCCAAAACCCTGCATCGGCGGGCCAAAACTTGACAGCCTGCCATCTTCCAGCACGGCAACATCGCCGGCAAGTCTCGCAATTTCATCTTTTGAATGACTGACATAGATGATGGGTAAATCCAGCGCGTCGCGCAAACTTTTCAGATAAGACAAAATCTCATCCTTGCGGGGCCCGTCGAGCGAGGCCAGCGGCTCGTCCATGATGAGAAGACGCGGGTTCGACAGCACCGCACGCCCGATTGCCACGCGCTGCTTTTCGCCGCCTGAAAGTTGAGAGGGCCAGCGCGTCAACAGGTTTCCCAAGCCGAGCAGCGCCACGAGCTTGTCCCGTTCCGTGCTGCCAAGGCGCGCTTTTGAAAACCAGCTCCCATAGTTCAAATTCTGCGCCACGCTGAGATGGGGAAACAGCCGCGCATCCTGAAACACCAATCCGATGCGCCGACTTTGCGGAGGCAGAAAAATGCCGCGCTCCGTGTCACAGATGACGTCACCGCCAATCACAATCCGCGCAAACTGCGGCTTTACCAATCCAGCGATGATATTGGTGATGCTGGTCTTGCCTGCACCCGAGGGCCCGAACAGTGCCACGACGCGGGCATCTGATTTGAAGGCCACATCAAGCTGAAGCTCTCCCAAACTGTGGCGGATGGAAATTTCCAGTCTCATCAGGCTTTGGTCTTCCACATGGCCTTGCGCGCCAGAAATTCTGAAATCAAAAGTGCGCCGAATGAGATCGCAATCGAAACCAGCGTCAGCCGCATGGCATCGCCCTCCCCGCCTGGCACTTGCGTATAAGTATAGATGGCGGAAGGAAGCGTCTGCGTCTGCCCTGGAATATTGGAGACAAAGGTGATCGTCGCGCCAAATTCGCCCATCGCCTTGGCAAAGCTCAAAACCATGCCGGCCAACACGCCGGGCAAGGCCAGCGGCAATGTGATCGAAGCAAACACCCAGAAGCGGTTGGCACCCAGCGTCGAAGCCGCCTGCTCCAGCTTCTGGTCAACCGCTTCTATGGAAAGCCGCATCGCCCGCACCATCAAGGGAAACCCCATGATGGCGCAGGCCAGAGCGGCGCCCGTCCAGCGAAAGGACAGTACAATCCCGAACTGCTCCGCCAGAAATGCTCCGGCCCAGCCACGCTTGCCAAAACTGAGTAGCAGCAGATAGCCCGTCACTACGGGCGGCATCACCAAAGGGAGGTGGACAATCGCATTGAGAACAGACTTCCCCCAGAATTCCGTTCGCGCCAGAACCAGCGCGATCAGAATTCCCGGAACAAGGCTTGCCAGCATCGCGACACTGGCCACCTGCAAGCTCAGCAAAACCGCATTCCATTCATCTGGTGAAAGTTGCAACCACGTCATGGAAAAGCGTTAGCTTGCAACGGGAATAACGTAAAGGCCCATTGCTTCGGCTTCCGGCCTTGCCATAGCTTGGCTCAAACCCTAGTCTGATTCCGGGAGGCCAAAATGACCACTGAGACTGTCCGCGGCAAGGAATTCATAATCCATTTTGATGCCGAGCGTTGCATCCATTCGCGTAATTGTGTTTTGGACAGACCCGATGTGTTTGTGCCCAACGTCAAAGGTGAATGGATCTATCCCGATCGCGCCGACGCAATTGGCATCAACCAGCTCGCCCACAACTGTCCGTCGGGCGCCATTCGCTACGAACGCGTGGATGGCGGCCAAGGCGAACAGGCACCCCTCGTCAACACGGTGCGGGTGCGCGAAAATGGGCCTCTGGCTCTAAACGCTCCGCTGGTGATTGATGGACAAGAGCATGGCCTGCGTGCCACGCTTTGCCGCTGCGGCCAGTCAGCCAAGAAGCCGTTCTGTGATGGCAGCCACACCAAAGCTGGCTTTGTGGCAACGGGCGAGCCACCAACAGCAAATTTTGAAGCGCTGGAAACCCGCAATGGGCCGCTTTCCATAAAGCCCTCGCCCAATGGCCCTCTTCTGGTTTCTGGCAACCTTGAGGTGGTCAGCGGCACTGGCCGCACCACCAACAAGCTGACCAAGACAGCGCTTTGCCGCTGTGGCCAGTCTGCCAACAAGCCCTATTGCGACGGCACCCACAACAAGGTGGGTTTTAAAGCTTGAAGTCGAGGGAGACGTGTGGCGTTCACGTCCCTTCACAGTTTCGTAGGGGAACTGGAATTCTTCAGCAGCTGATCTTATTTTGGCGAGGTAAGGAGATTGAGACATGAAACCCTATGCAAAAACCAAGGAAGCCTTGGCCGCCCTCACACCCGAGCAATTCCGTGTGACCCAGAACAGTGGCACCGAACGCCCATGGACCGGCGAATATGTCGAAAACAAGGATGAAGGCATCTACGTCGACATCGTTTCGGGCGAACCCTTGTTTGCATCATCCGACAAATATGAATCAGGCTGTGGCTGGCCCAGCTTTACCAAGCCGATTGAGCCTGCCCACGTGAACGAACTGAAAGACTCAACCCACGGCATGATCCGCACTGAAGTTCGCTCAAGTCACGGCGACAGCCATTTGGGCCACGTCTTCAACGACGGCCCGCCAGACAAGGGCGGCCTGCGCTATTGCATCAACTCGGCATCCTTGCGCTTCGTGCCAAGGGAAGAGATGGAAGCCCAAGGTTATGGCGCTTATCTGGACCAGGTCGAAGAGCTGAAGTGAGGTTTTGAAGCTGGACCCTTGCCTTCGCAAGGGTGACGGTATGTGGAGTGAGAGACGTTCAATAGCTCAAATAAAAAGGCCACCCGTCGGGTGGCCTTTTCAATTCAATCTGGAACTCTGCCCTCAAGCAAATTTCTGCTTCAAGCTTCCATCCTTATAGCGCTTGGCCATTTCAGAAACCGGCAGCACCTTCTTGATCTTGCTGGCATTGCCCGCCGTGCCGAATTCGGCAAAGCGCGCGGCGCAGAGTTTGGTCATCGCTTCCATGGCGGGCTTCAAATATTTGCGCGGGTCAAATTCCGATGGGTCTTCAAACAGGATCTTGCGAATGGCACCGGTCATCGCCATGCGGTTATCCGTGTCGATGTTGATTTTGCGCACGCCATGCTTGATGCCGCGCTGGATTTCCGAAACCGGAACACCCCAAGTTGGCTTCATCTTGCCACCAAACTTGTTGATGATCTCCTGCAAATCTTCAGGCACCGACGATGAGCCGTGCATGACGAGATGCGTGTTAGGAAGCTTCTTGTGAATCTCTTCAATGACATTCATGGCCAGAACCGCGCCATCAGGCTTGCGGCTGAACTTGTAGGCACCGTGTGAAGTGCCCATGGCGATGGCCAAAGCGTCAACATCAGTTTCCTTGACGAACTTCACGGCCTCATCAGGATTGGTGAGAAGCTGGTCGTGGCTCAACTTGCCTTCGGCACCATGGCCATCTTCCTTGTCGCCCATGCCGGTTTCAAGCGACCCCAGAACCCCAAGCTCGCCTTCAACCGAAATGCCGCCCAAGTGAGCCATGTCGGTCACCTGCTTCGTCACGCCAACATTATAGGCCCAGTCCGCGGCAGACTTGCCGTCAGCTTTCAGCGAACCATCCATCATTACGGACGTAAAGCCAGCCTGAATGGCGGTGAGGCAGGTGCCCGCTTCATTGCCATGGTCCAAGTGAACGCAGACGGGAATGTGCGGATAAATTTCGGTGACAGCATCCATCATGTGTTTCAGCATGATGTCATTGGCGTAAGAGCGAGCCCCGCGCGAAGCCTGCAGGATGACCGGCGCATCGGCCTTGTCGGCCGCCGTCATGATGGCCAGTGCCTGTTCCATATTGTTGATGTTGAATGCCGGAACGCCATAATCATTCTCGGCGGCGTGATCGAGCAATTGGCGAAGGGTGATGCGGGCCATGGTTTCTCCTCAAAGGTTTTGAAATCCGTTGGGAGGCCGATAAAGGAAATTCTGGCCCCACACAACAGATTTTGAGGGGCGCACCTCAAACTTCCCAGTTCCCTAGACCTATGCTAGCTAACGCCATGTCCAAATTTACATCCTTGATCGCATCGCTTCCCATTTCTGTTCCCTTTGTTGGGCCCGAGGCGCTGGCGCGCAAGTCCGGCGTTCCGGTAGTGGCCCGGCTGGGCGCCAATGAAAATGTCTTTGGCCCCTCGCCCGAGGTCATCGCGGCGCTTCAAGCCCACGCGCAGAATGCCTGGTCTTACGGTGATCCGGAACTTTATGATCTGAAACAGGCGCTGGCAAAGTACTTGGGGCTCGGCCCAGAGAACATCGCCATCAGCGAAGGCATTGATGGGCTTCATGGCCTCACAGTTCGCATGTTTGTGGGTGCCGGAGACAAGGTTGTTTATACCGCTGGTGCCTATCCAACCTTTGGTGTGCATGTGAAGGCCTTTGGCGGCAACCTCATCACCACGCCTTACGTCGATGACCGTGAAGACTTCGCCACACTTATCAAGCTTGCCAAAGCCGAACGGCCAAAACTTTTAGGCATCGTCAATCCCGACAACCCGATGGGAACATGGTGGCCAGCGGCTGATGTGCAAAAGCTGATCGATGAAACACCAGACGAAACCATGGTGCTGATCGACGAAGCCTATAGCGAATTTGCACCTGAAGGAACTGTCCCGCCGCTTGATGTGACACGGAAGAATGTCCTGCGCTTTCGCACTTTTTCAAAAGCCTATGGGCTGGCGGGCATGCGCATCGGCTATGTAATTGGCCATCCTGATGTCATTTCAAGTTATGACAAGGTGCGCAACCATTTCGGTGTGACAAGGCTCAGCCAGATCGCAGCTTTGACGGCGCTCCAGGATCAGGACTGGATGCATCATGTGGTGCGCGAAGTGGCCGCCAGTCGTGAACGCCTCTATGACATCGCGCGGGCCAATGGCTTGAAACCCATCACCTCCGCCACAAATTTCGTCACCATCGATTGTGGTCGTGACGGCGCTTATGCAACGGCCATTGTGGCGGGCCTGCTCAACCACGGCATTTTCATCCGCATGCCGGGCCTGGCCCCGCAGAATCGCTGCATAAGAATAAGCGCAGGCACAAAGAAAAACCTCGACCTGTTGGCCGAGGCTTTGCCGAAAGTGTTAAAGGCTTTGTAGTTACTTCGCAGCGAGCTTTGCTGCAATCTTGGCAACATGCGCACCCTGGAAGCGGGCACCATCAAGCTCATGGCCTGCTGGCATACGGCTGCCATCGCCACCAGTGGTGGTTGATGCACCATAAGGTGAACCGCCGCGGATTTCATCATGGCCCATCTGGCCAGCGAAGGCGTAAGGCAGGCCGACGATCACCATGCCGTGGTGCAACAGAACGGTCTGGAAGTTGAGGATGGTCGATTCCTGGCCACCGTGCTGGTTGGCAGCACCCGACATCACCGAACCCACTTTGCCGACAAGGGCACCCTTGGCCCAGAGGCCACCGGTCTGGTCGATGAAGGTCTTCATCTGGGCAGCCATCATGCCATAGCGCGTAGGTGTTGCAAAAATCACTGCATCATAATTTGCAAGGTCTTCAGGCTTGGCAATGGGAGCCGCCTGGTCGAGCTTATAATGTTGGGCCTTGGCCACCTCTGCAGGAATCGTTTCAGCAACGCGCTTCACGTCAACCGTGGCGCCGGCAGACTTTGCACCTTCAGCAGCAGCGTTTGCCATGGCTTCCATGTGGCCCCAGGACGAATAATAGAGAACGAGTACTTTAGACATAGTGTTTTCCTTTAGATGGTTGCTTGGTTGAGTAATTCTTTGAGATCGACGCGGGCATTGACCATGGCAAGCTTGCCATCAGGCCCGCGGGGCCATTCGGCCTCGGGCTTGTCCCAATAAAGCTCAACGCCGTTTTGGTC
>JBDSTO010000025.1:0-30905 GCA_039928255.1 Aestuariivirga sp.
CTTAGCCGCAGAACAGTGGAGAACCATCGGGCAGCAATCGCCAAACGAATGGGCGCACACTCATTGCCCGAGTTGGTTCACAGCGCTGTGAGTGCTCGGTATGCAGCATCCGACCAAGGTCTGCCAGAATCAGCAGATTCGAGCCCTCAACCCCAAGGACTGACGAAGGAAGAATTTATCCGACTCGATATGCGTGAAGTTAGTCACCGGGTTAAAAATTTTGCTGCCGTCATCCAATCAATTTGCAATCAAACAGCGCGCCAAGTCCCTGATCCTGCCGAATTCGCGGTCATCCTTACTGCAAGGCTATCATCTTACTGCAGGTCATTGGATGCTCTTGTAGCCGGGAGTTGGTCAAACATGGGTATGTCAGAACTGGCTACGTTGCAGTTGGAACCTTTTGGCTTACTCGATTGCAATCAGATCACACTTGCTGGCCCAGAAATCAGGTTGATGCCAGCGACGGCTCACGCGGTCGGCATGGCCTTGCACGAGTTGGCCACAAACGCCGTCAAGTAAGGGGCGCTCTCAGTGCCTGTGGGCAAGGTTGCTGTCGACTGGAGACTCGAAGGTTTGGAGCAGGCTCAGCAGCTCGTTCTGACCTGGAAAGAAAGCGGTGGCCCGCGTGTCGAGAAACCCCTCAATAACGGATTTGGCTCGCAGGTCATCCAGCGGCTCACAGCATTAGCCCTCGACGGGATCGTCAAACATGAGTTCTTGCCCATGGGCGTCGAATGGGAGTTACGCATTTCTGAAAAGGTTTTAGCTCATTGAACAGGGAGCGTCAGTCACAACCTAGAAAGCGATAGTCTTTTTGACTCGCCACTGACAGGGGCATTTGATCGATGTCCTGATTGCTTCGCCTCTCCCCTCACCCCGGGTGAAGCAAGTCAGACGCACCAAGGCAGGACCTGCATTCCTGCCTTGGTTTTTTTATGGGGACTCGGGTGCCGGAGGCTTTGTATCAGCAAGTACATTGCCAAGCTTTTCAGAGGCAACGAGGACCTCAGCAGGAGCTTGCGTGATTAAGATACATCACTTCATTAAGTGCTAAACTGTCTAAGTGTTCTGGGGACCTCTTAGTGGACGTCGCCCCGGCAGGCTGCGATCGCGACGATTTTCAGCCGAGCCTGACCCGAGGCCCAAGCCCGTTCCAGCACTAGTTTTGCCTGTTGAACCACCCAGATCAAAACCAGGTCGATCAACGGCGATAAGGTCTTCCGAACCGTCCACAGCATTGCCGAGGGGTTTGCCCTGAGGATTCTTTTCTTGGGGACTATGCTTTAAGCGTGGTGCCTTGAGCTGCTTCTCAACCATGATGTTCTTTCTTATTTGTTCAATAATTTGAGTGTTGGTCTAGATCAAATCTCCTATCGATCGCACTTTCAAAATGGTGTCGGGTGTTGGAGCCCTTCGCACAATTGTGCCTCCCAACCGCGCTGGAACATTCAGGCAGCACATTCAGCAATTTACTTGCCTATGATACCAAAAAACTTTGCCTTACGTGATCCAAGGTCTGGGTGCGAAGCGATCGGCAGGCATTAGTTTTACAAATTCACCAGCCGTAACCTTTCCAGCCATAGTGTTTGTGCAAATCATGTTGGTAGTTTTCCACAATTACTGTAGCTGGATCCCATTCGGGGCTCGCTCTGACCTTGGCTTGTCTCACGTCAAGATAAATTGTGTGATCAGGCCAAGCAACGGAATCGACAGAATAGGGTGACATGAGGACTTGTTTTCCCATCCACCAGTTGCTGGTGTCGACAATTAAGTACCGAACACCCCACTGCACATTGTCGATCAAAAGATTTGCGACGTGGCCCATGTCGCCATCGGTGGCATGAACATGATAGCCCGTTACCTCATGGATACTTCGAAGGTGAGGATCAGCTCCATCATGAGCGTAATCGAGACCTAAGTCATTGTAGCGTTCCTTGCTCCCGAAATAGCGGGGTGGTCCTACCATTCCTCCGGCAAGCATTGTACCGTACATATCGCTTCCCCAAAATGGATCCCACCCGTAGTAGCCCAAAGTGTTGGACTCATGCTGCTGTGAGACAGGTTCGTCAGTGCTCAATTGAGGGCTATCTTGAACCTGTTGCTTTGTAAGAGAGAAATGCAACGTTTGACGAATGTTATCAAAACCTTCGATAGCAGACGGATGAAGTAGAACCTTGCGGTCGAAAAGCCAACTACCAGTTTGGACAACCAGCCATTTAATCTGCCACGTCCGATCATCGAAAAGCAGATCTTTAACAGTACCTAGAGCGCCATCCTGCGCTTCGACAGAATAGCCTTTGATGGCTGAGGCAGCTAATAACATGGGAATACCGTTTCATGTGGCGCTATCCTTTGGGCTCCAGCAAAGTCGCATCTGAAACGCATCGCTCGGAGAAACCATTAGAATGTGCCGATTGGAGAAGTCATTCGTCATCGGCAACACTAGCGCAGTTCAGGAGATCAGTGAAAGGATCGGAAACTACTTAGGAGTTCACTTTTTGTTTCGCTGAAACATTCAGTTCCTCGGCGCCGCGTGGCCTGCCCGATATTTTGTACCAGACGCAGTGTGCGACTATTGCATGTTTAGTGCCTCGTCGAGGGGGATTGGTTTTGGAGTGATTGTGAGTGGGGCTGGCGGCCTGTGGCCGAGTGATGAGTGTGGACGTTTGGTATTGTAGTGGATGCGCCATTTCTCAATGACTACGTGGGCTTGCCTGAGACCGTTGAAGATTTTACTTCGCTGACATTCGGTTCAGCAATCAAACATTCGTCCTGTATTTGCCGTTAAAAAATTCACAGAACGCATTTTCCTAAGATGATGCGAGCCGCTCGCATCGTGCCAATTTATATTTCCGAATCCACGCGACTCCACCTAAGCCCCATAACCTCTCCCCCAAGTCTGTATTTCGGCACAGAATTATGCTATGACTATTTTCATGCTGATGAATATATTCCATCAGTGGCCGATGACGAGGGCGCGATTAATGCGCGCATACGCTGTGCAAGACAGTGGGACCCCGCGAAGCTGAGTGACCATTTCAATTTCAATCATCACCCGCATTGCGTCGGGGAAAGGAAACACGACTATGAGTATCAGATCAATTGCAGAACAACACACACGGTTGACTTACGGTCCACTTGAGGCCGCACAGGCGCTGGGTATTTCAAGATCGAAAATTTTCGAACTAATGAAACTGGGAACACTACCCGCATTTAAGTGCGGACGCAGGACGTTGCTAAAAGCTAGCGACCTCACGGCGTTTCTCGCCAACCTCCCCGCCAAAACCATAAATTGAAATCAAAGAAAAAGGCCGACGCTGTTGAAGCAGCTCGGCCCTAGAAAGGTAGTAATTCATGTATAATAAAACTAGCACAACCATGTCCGAAACTCAAGGTTTCGCTGATACAAAGCAAGCTGGTGACAGCGCTCGGATCACCAACTTCTACGCACACTACGCCAACAAGATGGCTGAGCAAGGCTTCCCAGTCTTGCCGATTATCCCGGGCGACAAGTACCCGGCAATTCCGACCATCGGAACCGATGAAGACGGCAAGCCTACAGTTGCTTGGCGGCATCTCAGCGGCTGGCAAGACGGCTTCCGGCTACTCGATGATGCGACGTCTGCAATGATGGGCGACAGCAGCGTCGGCATTCTCGCTGGGCATGGCGAGAGCCCGGTCATCGGGATTGACGTTGACCTCCTCGATAAGAGCCAAGTCGAGATGATCCGCCGTTGCGCCGTTGAACACCTCGGTTCCACGGCATTGGTCCGACAGGGTCAGGCCCCTAAGATTTTGATGGTGTACCGGACCGAGAAGCCGATCCAGTCGTTCAGCCAAGGCAAGATCGACATTATCGGCACGGGTCGTCAGTTCGTGGCCTTCGGTCGCCACCCCTCTGGCACGGATTACACATGGAAGCTGGGCGAGAGTTCGCCTGCGGAGACGCCAGTCAGTGATCTGCCGCTGGTCACGCCTGAGATGCTGGACAAGTTCTTCGCCGCGCTGGCCGAAAAGCATATGCTCAAGGACGCGGGCCTCGATTTCTCGACGCGCAAGTCTGAGTATCAGTCGATTTCTGGCCAACTGGTAGCTGATCCCGATAAAATTCGCGGCAGCGAAGAAGTCCTGCGCGAGGCGCTGAAGAACATTCCCAACAGAGGCGGGTGGCAGGATTGGAATTATATCGGCATGGCTGTGTACGCGGCCTCTGGGGGCGCTGGATGGGGGTTCAGTTTATATGATAATTGGTCACAGACCTCGCCTCGCCACGGGGCTCGCAACCAATCTGGCAAGGGCGACACCACGGTTGATCGCTGGGCCCACTACCACCGCTCCCCACCAACCCGCAACGCCGGTGCCAAGGCCATCTTCAAGATGGCGCAGGAGCTGTCTGGCTGGAATGAGGGCAGCATCGCCGGAGCCTACCCAGACAGGCCAGACCTGAGCGGAAACCTCGCCAAGCTGCAGGAGCGGGCCGCCAACCGCGAGTCGAAAGCACAACTGCCCGACCGCCAGGTGCCCACGTGCCAACACCCGTCACAACTTTTATCTTCGATGACCGGAAAGCCACAGCCGGTGCCCGACCCAGATGTGTCAGAGCCAGTTCGAAGGAAAATCAAACCAGGTCATCGCCCTTCTACAGCGCCGACATCAACATTGCCACCACGCCAGTGGATCTACGGGAAGCGCTATCTGGCGGGAGCCGTTACTGCAACGGTTGCAACCGGGGGATCCGGAAAGTCAATGATCGCGCTTACTGAAGGATTGGTGATTGCGACTGGCAAACCCATGCTAGGTGTCACGCCAATCGAAACGCGATCTGTCTGGTTTTACAACGCCGAGGAACCACGTGATGAACTCGAACGCCGTATCGGTGCTCTAAGAAATTACTATGGACTTGACCCCCAGACAATTAACGATCGAGTTCTCCTTCATTCGTTGGAAGACGGTCCCTTTAAGATCGTGGTAAACGACGGTAACTCCAAGTACAAGGTAGATGACGAGGTTGTTCGCGAAATCGAAGAGATCATCAAAGAGCACGACATCGGGCTGATGGTCGTTGATCCGTTGGTGTCGTTCTCCGAAGTCCCGGAAAATGAAAACAAGATCATGGACGTGCTTGTGAAAGTATTTGCAGGCATCGCGGTGCGGAGGCGCTGTGCCATCCATCTTGTTCACCATACCCGTAAGCCCGAAGCAGGCCAGAAAGTTACTGTGCTAGACTCTCGTGGTGCGGTCTCACTTCATGACGGGGTGCGTGCCATGTTTGTCTTGAACAAGGCAGCCTCCGGCGAGCTTCAAAAATGGGGTGAAGACAGCGATGCGGTAATCGTCGCCTTAAAATCGGGGAAGGGCAACTACTCAAAGCCCGGAGCAGATGACATATGGCTCAAGTTTTTTTCCGTGCCGCTAGGTAACCCCAAACCCCCACGCGAGCAAGATTGGGTTGGAGTGCCTGTCCCGTTCAAACCACCCAGCGCCAGCGAAGAGTTCGCGGATCTCGATTTCGCCAAAGTTGCAGGAATTTTGGGCTCCGACGAGCATCGTTACAGCGGGAAGGCCGGGGATTGGGTGGGCTACAAGATCGCAGCCACCCTGAAGTGGCATTTGAGCGAGAGTGGCGTCAAAGAGCGGACGACGCGTCTCATCAACAAAATGGTCAAGGACGGCACTCTTGAAAAGTTCCAAGGTCAGGACAGTTTCAGAAAGCCTGTGCCTTGTGTCCGAGTAGCGAGTGTGCAACGTCAAGAAAACTCGCTACTCACTCGCGGGGCGGCGTGAGACGATGATAATTTGCCTGCAAGGCCACTTGCGGGGGTATCTGCTCCAACGTAAACGTCAATCTATATGAAGAAAACATGGTTTTGCACCAGTTGCTCCGATGCTGCTCCGGTCAGCGCTAGTGACGACTGGAGTGGAGCATAACCAGAGCTGCTCCGATGCACCGGTTGCTCCACTCCCCTATAGGGAGTGAGCACTGGAGCGGAGCACTGAATGGGGGGCAATTGAAAATCGAAATCAAGGAAAGTGTTGCGGACACAATTGATCAGTATGCAGGTCGTATCGTTTGCCAGTCGTGTTATCAAGGTAATGGCAAACATGTTCGTTGAGCCCCGGCTCCGAAGAAATAAGATCACCACTCGAGATGACCGCAGTCACTGCAGGCGGCGTTGCAGCCATGCGTATTTCCGCAGGTGTCGCAGTATGGGGCTGCTTGCGCCTACATTCGTCGTAGGCCCGGTTTGCGTTGCTAATGCTCTCCGCTATACCGCCGGTCACCGTCGGGCCTAGCATTGCAGATGATCTCGCCATCGCACATGGGTCTGATTGAGTAGAAGCGGATGTTGGGAAATCCAGACCCCGCGACATGCAGCCGCTCAACGCGACTGACAAGCACGATGTCATTATGGCGAGTTTAAGTTTCATTCAATGAGCCCTCTCCCTATCGCCTTTTGCTGGGCGCAATACTTGAAGTCAACATTGCTGTCGCTGCACCCAAAACTATTCAAAGGGCGGGAGTGGTGAGCCTCTAGTGACATAAATAGATGGAGGTTACGACGTGGCAATGGCATTGGGTCGCTCTTGCCGAGGTGGCCATTGAACTTCGATGAACTCTAAACAACGATAGCGAGCCACGACGGACGTCGGGTATGAACCCCGAGGTGAAGCCTGCTAAGGAGGTTCATGAATCCTAAAAAAAACGGAATCACCTCCTAGCGCAAATATCAGAAGCATCGACCCGCATTTCAATCAAACAAGGGTTCTGCAAGAAGCGTTTGACTGTCCAACGGCACGCGAATAGATTCTGCTCCATGCATGCAGTGGACCCGATAGCCTTTAGACCCGAGATCAGATGCGAGGCACCGCCTGATTGGGTGTCGTTGTCGCCTTCTCCAGACTTGGCGATAGCTCGCAAGGCCCATCTCAAGCGCATCGCCGGTCGGCATGATGAGGCCCGGGGCCTTGATGATATAATCCGGGCAATGGGCAAGAATGCGACTGACGTATACGCCAACAACCCGAACAAGCTGAACCTCGCTGAGGGCCCGGTGCGCACTGCAAAGCTGTGCATGGATTTGGCGTCGGCGCGCAAGGTGCTGGGTGAGCAAGATTTTGAGAGAGTGCTTCGTGTTCAGACTGCCAACGGTGAGATGATCCGATCAGCCGAAGCCTGCCGGTTGAAATTTAGGAGTTGCTGATACGCAAAGTCAAAAGGTGATTAGGTGAGCCCAGCAACGCCTAAACTTCGGCATGGAACGGTGCATTATAGATTTTGGCGGTATTTTTAGCAGTCTATTTGAAATTCAAATTTTATATCTTGTTGATAAAAAAAGATAAAATATCGAATTACGAGTCACCTAAGCGCACCAGCACCCTATTCCCTAACATTCACAGTGGTCCGATTTCAGCGATCTAGCCCTTCTATTTCAAGAACTTACTGTACCTTGACGTTCGTCACCAGGAGCGTTGCGGTTTTGCGCAATGCAAACTCAAACGATCAGGTTTTGCTCCTTAACTCGTTTGAGATGAAACTATTAGCGGACACTATTCTGGACAAAAAGCCAGACATATAGGAAGAATCTCCCCATTTTAGATAGATTATATTGGCTTTTTTCGCGCATCAACTCGTCTTGCGTCGTCGGTTCTGGCGCTGCTGGTCGATCACCACGGCGGTCACGATGATGATGCCTTTGACGATTTCCTGATAGTAGGCCCCCACCTGCAAAAATGTAAATCCTGACGTCACGACGCCGAGAATGATTGTGCCTATGAATGTTCCGGTGATGCGTCCCACGCCACCTGCCAACGAAGTGCCGCCAATAACCGTAGCAGCAATGGCATCAAGTTCGTAAGCCACACCCATGCCCGGCTGTCCTGACTGCGCCCGCGCAGCTGTCATCACACCGGCGAGACCTGACAATAATCCCGCAACCGCATAGACCTTTATCAGATGCTTGCCGATATCAATGCCCGAAACACGGGCCGCCTGAGGGTTGGCCCCAATTGCATAAGTGAACTTTCCATAGCGTGTGTAAGTGAGTGCGATGTGGCAGATGATGGCCACGATGATGAAAATGATCACGGGCCGGGGAACTGGAAAGCCGCCGACATTGAAGCTCTGGCCAAACCACGTGAAACTGTCGTTCAACAGCGCCACAGGTTGACCCAACGTGTACCATTTCGCCAGGCCGCGCACTGAGACCATCATGCCCAGTGTGGCGATGAACGGCGGAATCTTGGACTTGGCGATTATGTAACCGTTGATCAGCCCGAGCAACAAGCCAAATAGGAGGCCAAAGAGGATTGACCAAAGGGGACTTGAATCTATGAACCAGCCAAGGCCGAACTTCGCATAGAACGGATCAAGGAAGACTGCGCGGGAATTGCTGGCCGACTGAGAAAAACTTGCGGCCACCATGGCGGTGAATCCGACAATGGAGCCTGAAGACAAATCCACACCTGCCGTGATGATGACCTGCGTGACACCCACAGCGATGATGCCAATGACGGCAACCTGCAATATGATAATGGAAATTCTCTGCTTGTTGAGAATGAAGCTCTCACCAATAAAAACCCAGCCAAGAATTTCAAAGATCAGAATGATGCCAAGCAAAACGCCAAGGATGGACACCTCCGGAGGAAGCCTCCTGACTTTGCTGAGGCCCGTGGTGGATGCGCCGGTTGGTGATGCCTGATCTGACATTTCGTTTCCTCAGTGTTCGAAGCCTCAATGAGAGGCCAACTCCATTATTTTCACCTGATCGGCGTCTTTGCGGTCAAGGAAGCCCGTCACTCGGCCTTCATGGACCACCATGATGCGGTCGCTCATACCAAGAACCTCTGGCATTTCCGATGAAATCATGATGACGGCCACACCGTCTTTAACGAGTTCCGATACGAGCCGGTGAATTTCGGCCTTGGCGCCGACATCAATGCCGCGCGTCGGCTCATCCAAAATGAGTATCCTGGGCTTGGTCAGGAGCCAACGGCTGATCAAGACCTTCTGCTGATTGCCACCTGAAAGATTGATGATGGGCTCTTGCATGTCGGGCGTGCGCACCCGCAGCCGGTCCGACATCACCTTGGAGTCAACGGCCAGGTCATGTTGCTGCACGAAACCAAGTTTGACATATTTGGTCTGCAACACCGCCATCTGGGTGTTTTCCTGAATATCCAGCAGGAGAAAACAGCCCGTCTCCTTGCGATCTTCCGTGAGAAACGCCATGCCATTGGCCATTGCCACTGAAGGCGAGGATACGACCAGTTCCTTGCCTCTGATAGAAATGGTGCCGGAAGTTGCAGGGCTCACCCCAAACACGGTCTCTGCAATGTTGGAACGCCCAGAACCTACAAGGCCAGCAATTCCCAGAATCTCACCTGCTCTCACGTCGAATGACACATCATGGAAGATGCCTTCAAGCGTAAGATTCTTAACCGACAAAACAACGTCACCAATTGGAACTGTTTCTTTCGGAAACATTTGGGTGATGTCGCGTCCTACCATCATGCGAATGATCTGGTCGCGGGTCACATCTTTCGCGATTTTCGTGGCGATGTATTTTCCATCACGGAAGACTGAGACTTCGTCGGCGATCTCGAAGAGTTCATTCATCTTGTGGGTGATATAGATGATGCCTTTGCCGTCAGCCTTTAGCGCCCCAATAATGGTGAAGAGATGCTTCACTTCCTTTTCAGTCAAGGCGGATGTGGGTTCATCCATGATCAGCACGTCGGAATTGAAGGATACGGCCTTGGCAATTTCGACCATCTGCCGGTTGGCCACGCTCAGCGTGCGCACTTCAGCCATCGGATCAATGTCGATGTTCAGATGTTTGAACAGGTCTTCGGTGCGGCGACGCATCTCGCTGTGATTGACGAAACCAAGAACACTCAAAGGTTCACGCCGGATCCAGATGTTTTCAGCAACCGTCATGGGCCCCATCAGGTTCAATTCCTGATGGATCATGGCAATGCCGTTCTCCAGCGCATCGAGTGGATTTTTCAACCGAATATCAACACCGCGCAATTTGAATGAACCGGAATCGGGCGTGTAAATGCCGGCGATAATCTTCATTAGTGTCGATTTACCGGCCCCATTTTCGCCCATGAGTGCATGAACAGAACCGCGGCGCAGTTTAAATTCCACATTATCAAGAGCCACCACGCCCGGAAATTCCTTCCGGACATCATCCACCTCAAGAAGATATTCCGCGCCCGGAATTGCGCCGCTTTCACGGACGGCTTTCATTGTGGAAGGGCTGACCATTCAATTCACCATGAAAAAGTGCGCCACCTGAATGTGGCGCACTTCTCGAATGTTGTCGATCAGTTCTTGGACATATAGTCAGCCATGTTGGCTGGTGTTACGAGCTGGAAAGGAATGTAGACCTTCGGGTCAACTTTTTCGCCCTTCACAAGCTTGATTGCCGTGTCCACAGCGCCTTTGCCTTGGCCGGCAGCGTCCTGGAACACTGTGACGTCAAGGTCGCCAGCTTTCATGGCAGCAAGTGCCTCCTGGGTGGCATCAACACCGCCCACGACAACGTCCTTCATGTTCCAGCCAGCGGCCTTCATGGCATTGATTGCGCCAATCGCCATGTTGTCATTGTTGGCAATAACAGCGGCTGGCTTCTTGCCGGCAGCAATCCAGTTGGTCATCAAGTCTTGAGCTTTGACAGGATCCCAGACAGCGGTCTGCTCATCAATGATCTTCATGCCTTTGCAGGCATCAGTCGCGATCACTTCGTGGATATCCTTGGTGCGCTGAACAGCGGCCTGGTTGCCAAGGTCACCTACCATCACCAGAATATCGCCTTTACCGCCCAGGAGCTTGCATACTTCCTTGGTTTCCAGAGTGCCTGAGTCAGCTTCGTTTGAAGCCACAAAGGCGCCCTTTGGGCCAAGCTTGTCCACGTCAATCGGTTCGCGGTTGACATAGACAATCGGAATTCCGGCATCATTGGCCAGCTTCGTCATCGGCGTTGTGGCAGATGTATCCACCGCATTTACGATGATAGCATCAACCTTGGCGGCAATGAAGTTCTGAACCTGCGACAGCTGCTTGGAGACATCGTTTTCAGCAATTTCAACTTGAACCGGTTGGCCTGCATCCTTGGCTGCTTTCTCAATGCCCTTTTGCAGAACGGTGAGAAATGTGTCGGTGTTGGCCATCGTCACACCAATGTTGCCAGCGAACGCCGTGCCGGACATCAAAGCTGCAGCAGCCGCTGCGAGAATAAATTTCTTCATGTATTCCTCCCTTTATCGAGTGTCCGGCGGCACCCTTTGACGAGACCGGATTTTCCAAACTGAATTCTAGATTGCCGAGAACGCACATGCCGATTTGGCAGTCAGAGCCCGACGAGTTTAATCACGTTCGCAATTTTCTATCTAGCAAACATAACCACATCATAGTGACTACGATTGCAAGCGCTTGCAATGCATAGCAAACACCAACCAGACCTCGCCGTCAATAGATGCGCCCAAAAAAATGCCGCCTGTTAGATGCTTATGGAATTTCAGCTCAATCGCGATTTGAAGCTGCTTCAGGCTCTGTTCGAGCAGATCAAAAAGCGAGAAAAACCAAGACTCTCATAGTCCTTGAAGTTTTCGACAACTCAAGCTGCCTCCACCCGGAATGTTGACAGCCAGCGATCATGAGTTCAAATGCGCAAAGAATTTTATCCTCTATTCAATGCCTGTTGGTCAGGTAAACGCAATTAGCAATGAACCTTCATGCCACCCAATGACGTCAACACCAACAATAGGAGCGTAACTGCCAGGGAAGTGGCGGATCGTGCTGGTGTGTCGATTTCTGCAGTGTCGCGAACATTCACTAACGGAGCAAGTGTTGCGCCGAAAACAAGAAGCAAGATATTAGAGGCCGCAAAAACATTGGGTTATCAGCCCAATGTCATGGCACGAAGTCTCATGACCGGACGCACTGAGTTGATTGGGCTTGTATCCAACAATTTTGACAACCCGGCCTTCATGGAGATTTTTGATCTGTTCACGCGCAAGCTCCAGGACAATGGGTTGCGGCCCCTATTGGCCAATCTGTCTGGAAACTCAGACCCTCAAATGGCCATCGCGATGCTCAGGCAATACAGCGTTGATTGCGTGATTGTCGCCTCTTCCACCGTGTCGCCGGCCTTTATTGAGGGCTGTCTTTCAGCACATATTCCATTGGTTCATGCATTCGGCAAACCATCGGCCAAACACCGTAAACATGTTGTGGGCGCCGACAATGTGCAGGGTGGAAGGCTCGCCGCCAAAATCATGATCGATCATGGCTATCATAAAATTGCATTTCTTGGAGGTCCGCAAACCGCGAGTTCAACGGCCGACCGTCTGCGCGGCTTCCGGGCCGGACTGAAGAACAACGGCTTGATGCCGATTGCCGAGGTATTCGCCGACACATATTCCCATCAGAGCGGCAGGGACACGATGTTGCAGCTTCTAAGCGACGTTGCCATCGACTCTGTGTTCTGTGGCGATGATATCTTGGCCATTGGAGCTCTCGACGCATGCAAAGAGCGCAATCTGCTTGTGCCAAAGGACATTGGCATTCTGGGCTTTAATGATATTGCCATGGCCTCTTGGGCGGCTTACGACCTATCGACGATCCGACAGCCGATTGCCGACATTATTGTCGCTGCCGTCGAACGATCAATTGAACTCGTCGCAGATCATAATTTGCTGCCAGAAGCACAACACTTTGCCTGCGAAGCCGTGCTGCGGCGCACCTTGCGGCGAGGCTAGCTCTGCAAACTTTTCGGCCGTGCGTCGGTCCATGCCCCACCGGCTCTAGCTGATTCAACGGACGCTTTGATCGCAGCTATGGAACGCAAGCCATCAACAGCGGTTGGGAAATGCATGGCAAGTGGATCAGGTGCAGTCTTGTTATTCTGCGCCTCGATCACATCAGCAAGATCTGCATAGATGTTTGCAAATGCTACCAACATTCCCTCTGAGTGGCCCGTTGCAATGCGGGTTGCACGCTCGGCTTCAGCGGACAGACCAGCGCTGCCACGTTCAATGGTTTCAGTGCGGCCGTTCAGAGGAGTCCAGAAAAGCTGATCTGGCCATTGCTGAGCCCAGCGCAGACCACCCTTCTCACCGAAGACCCGGATATTAAAGCCATGGAAACTGCCCACAGCCACTGAACTCGTCCAAAGTCGCACGGTTGCTCCGCCATCCATGCGCACATTCACCATGGCGTCATCTTCCAGCTTGCGGCTTGCAATTGCAGAAACAAAATCTGCAGAAACTTCACGAGCGTTCTGACCCGAAACGAAACTGGCCATGTTCAAGGCATGAATACCGCAATCGGCAAATTGGCCTGAAATGCCGGCCTGGCCGGGATCATAACGCCAGCGCATGCGCGGATTGTCAGCATCGGTTGCATCAGCATGAAACCCGTGAGAGAACTCAACAACGATCAAGCGCACTTTGCCAAGATCCCCGCGCGCAATCATGGCCCGCATATGGCGGACCAGCGAATAGCCAGTATAGCCGTAATTGACAGCGCAAATGGCACCGGTTCTCTTGGCCGTGGCAGCGATATCCTCAGCCTCATCCACTGTGACCGTCATTGGCTTCTCGCACAACACGTGAATACCCGCCTCCAGAAAGGCCTTCGTGATGGCGTAGTGGGTTGAATTCGGAGTGGCGACCGTGACGAGATCGATGCGGTCCTTGCGTTCTCTTTCCCCAGCCAGCATGGCTTTCCAATCCCCGTAAGAGCGATCAGGCGCAATGCCGAGGCGAATGGCAAAATCTCTTCCCTTAGCTGGATCGACATCAAGCGCGCCGGCTTTCAGGTCAAATCGCGCATCCAAGGCAGAACTGATGCGGTGCACTGGCCCGATCTGGCTGCCTTCGCCGCCGCCAATCATTCCCCAATTAAAACGTGCCATGGTGTGCTCCAAAATCAGAAGTCAATCGAACGAAGATAGTCACGGTTGGAGCGCGCGTCATCAACGGGACTGGTCGACCCCGCAGGATCGCAATCCTGCTCAACCGTGCACCAACCACTATAGCCCGTGTCGAGCAGCAATTTCTGCACCGCCTTGAAGTCCGTCATCCCCTTGCCGAGATTGCAGAAAATCCCTTGGCCACAGGCTTTGTAGAAATTAGTACGATTGGCAACCACATTGGCTTTCACAACTGGATCAATGTCCTTGAAATGGACATAAGCAAGTCTTGCCCGATGACGTTTCATGAAGCCAACAGGATCAAAGCCTGCATAGTGGGAATGGCCCGTATCCAGGCAAAGCTTCAGTAACGCGCCGTCAATTTCACCGAGCAGACGTTCAACTTCAGCTTCAAAGTCCATGAAACCTGCGGCATGTGGATGCAACGAAACTGTGAGCCCGAATTCCTCAGTGCCCATTTTCGCAATGTCACGAAAGCGCGAGGAAAATCCGTCCCATTCGGCTTTCGACATTTGCTCTGCCTCATCGGGCCGTCCAGCTGTTGGAGCGCGTCGTGGCGAAATGGAATCAATCAACACAAGATGTTTGGCACCATGGGCCACCAATGATTTGCAAGTGCGGATGGCAGCCTGCTGAACCTCACCCCATTTGCTTCCATCATGAAAGGGACGAAATACAACGCCGCCAATCAATTCCAATTTGCGTTCAGCCAGCGCGTCACCAAGGATCGCAGGGTCTTCCGGCATGAATCCAATCGGACCAAGCTCAATCCCGTCATAACCACTCGCCTTGCATTGATCGAGAACACGCTGCCAAGGCGGATTTCGCGGGTCATCTGCGAACTCAACGCCCCACGAACAGGGCGCATTTCCAATCCTAATCTTCATAACCACCACTCACACATTATTGATGTCTACCCAGCAGCGCCCCTCATGGGAGCGCCAACCTGCCTCGATGATCTGATTGACCAACATGCCGTCACGGAACGTCGGCCAGCGGGGCTTGCCGTCATGGATCGCCTGCAAGAAATCCCGCGCCTCGATAATGATCTGATCCTGATAGCCAGTTCCATGACCCGGCCCGAGACAGAATGGTTTGTAATCAGGGTGCAACGGGCCCGTCAGGATCTTCACAAAACCTCGGCGGTCTTCAGCTCCTTCATCACGATAGAGCCACAGTGCATTCTGATCTTCCTGATCAAACCGGATTGAACCCTTGGTGCCGAATATTTCATAGGCATAGCCCATCTTGCGTCCGGTCGCGATCCGACTGACAAATAATTGTCCCATCGCGCCATTGGCAAAGCGGCACAACATTGCGCTCTGGTCGTCATTCGTGACAGCAACGCCACCCCGCATCTTGTGAATTGTCGCTATATCTGCAACGAGCGACGTAATAGGACCCGCCAATGCCAGTGCCGCATTAATGATATGCGGAGCAAGGTCTCCCATATTGCCATTGGCCCGGCCTTGCGTTCGCCAGTCACCGGGAAGCGAAGCATCGCTGAGAAAATCTTCCGTATGCTCTGCGCGCAGAAAAGTGATTTCACCGATCTCGCCTCTGGCAATAATCTGTCGCGCCAATTGCGAAGCCGGGGTGCGGATGTAGTTAAAGCCAACCATATTGATGCATTGGCTTTTCTCGGCGGCTGCCACCATCGCGCGGCTTTGCTCAAGGTTAAGGCCCAGTGGCTTCTCACATAGTACATGTTTGCTGCGTTCAAACGCAGCCAAGGCAATATCGTGATGGGTGTTTTGTGGACTTGCGATGACGACGGCCTGCACTGTCGGATCATCAATCAACGCATGCCAATCAGAGGTGGAGCGTTTGAAGCCAAACTGCCTGGCTTTGACGGCCGCACCATCTTCAGTTGTCGTTGATATCATTTCAAGCGATGGTCTCAAGTCCGTGTCAAACACCGCGGCAACAGCAGCCATGGCTACGGCATGCGCCTTGCCCATGTACCCCCCGCCCACAATTCCTATGCCAATTTGCGTCAATTTAAATTCCTCGTTGCAAGCGCTTGCAACGTGAATAGACACCAGCTAGTCTACGCCGTCAAGTCCCACCGGAGATTGCTATGTCAAACCCAACTCGCAGCACTCGCTTGACCACGGCGCAAGCACTTGTGCGTCATTTGGCCAACCAATTCATCGAGATCGATGGCGTCAGGCAACGACTGTGCGGTGGCGGGTTTGGCATTTTTGGACATGGCAATGTCATATGCTTGGGCGAGGCGCTGTATGAATATCGCAAGGAACTGCCGCTCTGGCGCGGCCAGAACGAACAGTCCATGGCATTGGCCGCAGTTGCCTATTCCAAACAGAAGCTGCGCCGCCGCTTTATGTTTGCAACAGCTTCCGCAGGCCCGGGAACAACCAACATGCTGACTGCTGCAGCGGTGGCGCATACCAATCGCCTGCCCGTCCTTTTCCTGTGTGGCGACACCTATGTCAGCCGCTTGCCCGATCCTGTCTTGCAGCAGGTCGAGCACTTCAATGATCCAACCATCACAGTCAACGACGCCTTCAAAAGCGTAACGCGCTATTGGGACAGGATCACTCACCCCGCCCAGATTATTCAATCTCTTCCGAAAGCCATAGCCACAATGCTCGATCCCGCAGACTGCGGCCCTGTGTTCCTTGGGCTGCCGCAGGATGTGCAAGGTTGGAGCTATGACTACCCAGAGGAATTCTTCGCGGAGCGCTTACATCACATCCGTCGTCAACAACCGGACGACCATGAGTTACTTGCAGCCGCCAATTTCTTGAAAGCTGCAAAACGCCCTCTGATCATCGCAGGTGGCGGCGTTCAATATTCAGGAGCTTCAGCCGAACTGGCCAAATTTGCCGAGGCTCATAACATACCTGTTGTTGAAACCATCGCCGGCCGGGCAAATCTCGTTCACGGCCAAACCCTGAACATCGGCCCGATCGGCGTCACAGGCTCCAACTCTGCAAACGCCATTGCGGCACAGGCCGATTGCATTTTAGCAGTCGGAACCCGCTTGCAGGACTTCACCACGGGTTCATGGACCGCCTTTGATCGTGATGCCCGCATTATTTCAATTAATGTGGGCCGTTTCGACGCCACCAAACATATGTCCCAGCCCGTCGTCGGTGATGCATTGCTGTCACTGAACAAGCTATCCCAAATGCTCGGTGGCCACTGCTCTTCAGATCAATGGATATCCCTCGCTTACCAAGAGCGCGAGGCGTGGGACAGCTATGTTGCAGGCAACGTCAATCCAAAATTGCCAACAGGATCAAATCGACCCATGTCCTATGCCCAGGTGATTGGGGCCATCAACGCGCTGTGTCATTCCCGAGACCGCATTGTTGCTGCAGCAGGTGGCCTCCCGGCGGAAGTCGCTGCCAATTGGCGAACACTATCCACAGGTTCTGTCGATGTGGAGTTTGGCTATTCCTGCATGGGCTATGAAATCGCTGGGGGCTGGGGTGCGCGCATCGCGCAGATGGAAACCGAGCCCGAACGCGATACAATCGTATTCACCGGCGACGGTTCATACCTCATGATGAACTCGGATATTTATTCATCGGTGCTGAATGGCAGAAAGCTGATTATTATCGTCTGTGACAATGGCGGCTTTGCCGTCATCAACAAATTGCAGAATAATACAGGCAATGTGTCATTCAACAATTTGATCGCTGACTGCAACATCGAAACCGAAGCCTTTGCCGTTGACTTCGCCACCCATGCCCGCGCCATGGGCGCTGCCGCAGAAGATGTCCATTCTATTGATGGCTTAAAAGAAGCATTCATCCGCGCGCAGGCCTCGCGCAAAACCTATGTCATCTGCTTGAAGGTCGATGCCCACGAAGGCTGGACCAACGAGGGGCACACTTGGTGGGAAATTGGCACACCCTCTGTTTCCAAGCGATCGCAAGTGCGCGACGCCCATCAAGAGGTTGAGCGTGGCCGAAGCCGACAGCGGCCAGGTGTGTGAGCCATGCTTGAGCGGTTGCGCCTTAACAAGTTTCTGGTGGTCGGGCGGGCGGGCATGGACCTCTATGCAGATCCGCCAGGAACCCAGATTGAGCACGCCTTAAAGTTCAGCGCTGCCTTGGGAGGTTCAGCCGCCAACATCGCCGTGGCTATCGCCAGGCAAGGCGGAAAATCAGCGTTGCTAACTGCTGTTTCAGATGATGCGGTGGGCCGCTTCACGCTGAAAGCCCTGCGCGCCTATGGCGTCGACACCAGTTACATTGGAAGTATCGGTGGAGAGGTTCGAAATTCCCTCGCTGTCGTCGAAACCCGCGCCAGCAATTGCCAGTCAGTGATCTATCGCAATGATGCCGCTGATTTCCAAGTGACGGAAGCTGATGCACAAGCAATTGATTACACTCCTTTTGCAGCCATCATCGTGACAGGAACATCACTTGCGCGGGAACCTTCTCGCAGCGCTACGTTCAAGGCCATGGATCTTGCGCGTGAAGCGGGATTACTGCTGATCATCGACGTTGACTATCGTCCCTATTCCTGGAAATCAAAGTCTGAGGCGCGTCGCGTCTGTTTGATGGCCGCCAAAAAATGCGACGTCATTGTTGCCAACGATGAGGAATTCGACGTGCTGTCGGGCTCCGAAAAAGGTTTGGAACTTGCCGAACAGTTGAACCAGAAAGCCAATCGCATTGTTGTGTACAAGATGGGAGATCAAGGGTGCATCGTCTTTGCAGGCCCTATGCGCTTCCACACACCGATCTTTGGTGTCACGGCGCTGAAACCAACAGGTGCAGGCGATGGCTTCATGGGAGGCTTGCTCTCGGGTCTGGTTGCCGGGGAGCCGATGCCCGATGCGGTCCGCCGCGGAGCAGCAACCGCCGCTATCGTCGTGACAAGGGTTGGTTGTGCGCCAGCAATGCCTGATACGGCAGAAGTTCTATCATTCATGAAACAATGGCAAGCTTGAGGGAAATCGACCATGCACATCCCGCCGCATGACAATCACAACAGGCCAATCATTGATATTGACGATGCTCGCGTACCCTTGAACTATTTCAACATCGTGAAGCTCGTCGAGGGCCAGTCATTTGAGTATCAAGTGCCGGGCTATGAGACCAGCATCGTGCCAGCGACCGGGACTGTTGACATTGTGGTGGAAAGCCAGTCCTTCGAGCGGATCGGCCAACGCGGTATTGATGTTTGGGATGGCGAGCCCGAAGCTGTCTATGCGCCGACTGGCGCAAAAGTTCACATGGTCTGCACGTCAGCCACTGCTGAGGTTTTTATTGCAGGTGCAAGATTTGACGGCGTGCTGACACCCTTTGCGGTTCGCGCCGCAGACATCGACAAAATTCAATATGGCTCTGATGACACCAAGACTCATCGAAAGATCAAACATATTCTCGGTACAAAATATCACGGCCGCGTGGGACGTTTGCTGGTTTCAGAGCTGTTCACGGTTGGTCAAGGCGGTTGGTCAGGCTTTCCGCCTCACAAGCACGACACGGATCGTTTGCCGGAAGAAACGCGGCACGATGAAACCTACAATTTCCGTTTTCGGCCCAACCACGGCTTTGGCTTGCAACTTGTGCAACGTGAAGACGGAAAAGTGGGTGAAGCCTATCACCTCATGGATCGCTCAACTATCGTTCTGCAGAAAGGATATCATCCCTGTGTCGCGGCACCGGGCTATGAAATGTATTATTTCACAATTCTGGGTGGCCTCAGCCAACGGTCGCTGATCCAGTTCTTCCAACCCACACATGCCTACCAAGTTGAAACCATACCGGGCATCAAGGACATGATCGCAAAGTTCAAATGACAGTCGCCACGCTCAACGACGTGTTGCTCCCTGCGATCGCCGGTCAATATGCAGTTGCTGGTTTGGTCGTCCTAGGCTGGGAGGACGCCAGGGCCTTTGTCGAAGCCGCTGAAGAAACGGGCCTGCCAGTCATTTTGCAGGCGGGGCCAGGCTGCCGCAAATACACGCCTGTGCCAATCTTGGGGAAAATGTTTCGCTATCTCGCCGAACAGTCCCGAATGCCTGTTGTCTGTCACATCGACCATGCCCGCACGGTGCAAGAATGCCGTGACGGCATTGAGAGCGGCTTCAGCTCCGTTATGATTGACGGCTCAATGTTGCCGCATGACGAAAACATTGCGCTGACCGCAGCGGTCGTAGAACTCGCAAAGTCTCGCCGTGTCTCGGTTGAAGGCGAGGTGGGTGTGGTTGGCTATGCCAATGGCGCTGCATCTGCACATACCTCACCCGAGGAAGCAGCTAGATTCGAACGCGAAACCGGCATTGACGCTCTGGCAATTTCTATTGGAAATCTACATCTCCAAACTGAGAAGGCCGCAGAAATTGATCTTGTAGCGTTGAGGGCCATCGAAGCCGTGACCCGCGTCCCCCTTGTGTTGCACGGGGGAAGTGGCATTCCATCAGCGATGCGCCAAAATCTTGCCGCTGGGTCTCGCGTCAAGAAATTCAATATCGGCACAGAATTGCGCATGGCATTTGGCCAATCCCTTCGTAAGTCGCTAGCGCAACAACCAAACGAGTTCGATAGAATAAAGCTCCTTTCGCCCACCATACTTGCTTCGCGCGTCGCCGCCGGATTCATTCTGGATGAACTAGGCCATCCTTCCGGTCGACCTAAGTGACGTACAGTCTTTTCTGAATTTTAGACCGCCAGAAAATTGTACTCAAAAGCTCTGTTTTTAATTAATGTTTTTTGGAGGAACTACTGATCCATCGCCCGCGGTACAATTAATACATGTCTCGACGCTGAAAATGGATGCTCTCAAAAAACTTCTGACGCCTGGCACACCGATAGTCGACCTGAATTGAGCTACCTAAGGAAGACTTACAAACCACGCAGTCCCTGCCGCCACGTAAAAATATTGAAGCAAGCTATGCCGGAGTTTCAACAAACGGCTAGACAATGGTTACTAGTGGTACATCTGGTGGTACATATTCCCCGACTACATATAATATATTGTTTATATGGTGTAAATTTTAGTTATTATGGTCACCTAAGCGCACCAGCATCCCATCAGCCCGGCATCCGCGAAACGTCTAGAAGACTCTTTCAAAAAAACATTGATCTATTGGGAGGTTCTTTGCTTCCTGTTGCCCGACGCCGTGGCAACAAGCGCGCTGTCGTGGCATCTGACGTTAGCATCGTCGCCCAATCCGGAGATTCAGTACCAACCAACCTAACTTCTGGCTCGAAGTGGTTACAATGGACAAATTTTAACAAGGCGGGATGGCACATGCTTGATCTTTCCATGCTTCCCCCTGCCCTTTAAGTTAAAACAACGGGCATGAATCTCTGCGGTATCATCTAACGCTGATCTCTCGTAACCACACCGCCATGAGGTCGAAAATTGAAAGGTTGAATTTATGGAAATCGGTATGATGGGCTTGGGTCGCATGGGGGCCAATATGGTGCGACGGCTGTTGCGCGGCGGACACCAGTGCGTTGTTTATGATATTTCTCCCGATGCGGTTGCTGCACTGGTGAAGGAAGGCGCGATGGGTGCGGCGTCCCTCAAGGAGTTCGTCGCTTCTCTCAAGACCCCACGAAACATCTGGCTGATGCTGCCAGCCGCGATCACCGGAAAGATTGCACTTGAAATTTCCGCGCTTCTGGAAGCAGGAGACACGATCATTGATGGCGGCAACTCATTTTATCAAGACGCTGTTGATCTCTCCCTTGCATTGGCACCGAAGGGCATAAACTTTGTGGATGCAGGAACCAGCGGCGGCGTATGGGGGTTGGAACGCGGCTATTGCCTCATGATTGGTGGACCTGATGACGCCGTGAAGCGGCTCGATCCGGTGTTTGCAACGCTGGCCCCCTCGGAGCCAACGCCCGCGCCTTCCAATCCTCTTTTAGGCACCTCCACAGCCGGTTACCTTCATTGCGGACCAAGCGGTGCCGGCCACTTTGTGAAGATGGTCCACAACGGCATTGAGTATGGTGTCATGGCCGCTTACGCGGAGGGCATCAACATCCTGAAATCTGCCGATGCGGGCAAGCGCAAACACGACGTTGACGCTGAAACAGCCCCCCTCACAGCACCTCAATATTTCCAATATGATTTTGACCTTCCGGCCATCGCTGAAGTCTGGAGGCATTCAAGCGTCATCAGCTCATGGCTGCTCGACCTGACCACGCAAGCCTTGGTTTCAGATCCGCAGCTTGCCAAATTTGGCGGACAGGTTTCAGACTCTGGCGAAGGTCGCTGGACACTCAAGGCGGCCATCGACGTCGGCGTACCGGCACCCGTTCTTTCGTCAGCTCTGTTCAGTCGCTTCTCTTCACGGGGCCAGGCGGAATTTGCCGACAAGCTTTTGTCGGCAATGCGCTATGCCTTCGGCGGCCATCTCGAGAAGCGCTGAGCGATAACCCAGGTCTCGGAGAAAACAATGACGAATGTAGCTCAACGTGCCGATGCTCTGGTGGTGTTCGGCGTTACGGGTGATCTGGCCCGAAAACAGATCCTGCCCGCACTTTATGCCATGGTTCAACGCGGTGAGTTGACTGAACCCGCTATCGGCGTGGCCCTTGAAGATTGGACCCATGATCAGCTCGTGCAACGGGCACGCGAAAGCATTGCTGCGGTGGTCACTCCTATTGATGAAACAATTTTCTCCAAACTCGCTGGCTTGCTTCTCTATGTCAAAGGTGACTACCGCGAGGCCGCGACGTTTGAACGCTTGGGCCAGACTCTGGGCTCACGCAAGGCGCCACTTTTTTATCTTGCCATTCCACCCTCGATGTTCGTGCCCGTGGTTGAAGGGCTACAAAAGGCGGGGTTATCCTCTGGTGCTCGTGTCATGATTGAGAAGCCATTCGGCCGTGACCTTGCATCCGCCCATGAATTGAACGAAGTGTTGCACGGCATTTTTCCCGAAGAGGCCCTGTTCCGCATTGACCACTTCCTTGGCAAGGAAGCGCTGCAGAACCTGCTTTATTTCCGGTTTGCCAATGCCCTGTTTGAGCCGGTCTGGAACCGCAATTATGTCGAAAGCGTCCAGATCACGATGGCAGAAAATTTTGGCGTTCGGGGGCGCGGCCGCTTTTATGACGAGGTGGGCTGCATTCGCGACGTGATTCAAAATCATCTATTGAACATTGTCTTGCTCTTGGCGATGGAGCCGCCGCCAAGTGGCGCCGCGGAACAACTGATGGACGAGAAAGTTCAAGTCTTGAGATCGATGCGCCCCTTGCGACCTTCCGACGTTGTGCGTGGCCAGTTCGATGGCTATCTCAATGAACCTGGTGTGGCGGCGAACTCACATGTTGAAACCTATGCGGCGTTGCGATGCTTTGTGGATAATTGGAGGTGGCAGGGCGTTCCCTTTTACATCCGCGCGGGAAAGCAGCTGCCGGTCAAAGTCACTGAGGTCGTTGTGAAACTGAAACCTCCGCCGATTTCTTTGTTCGATAATCCGGGTCCACAAAATACCAATTACATTCGGTTTCGCATCGACCCGCAGGTGTTGATCGGGATTGGCGCGCGCCGCAAACGCGCGGGCGATACCATGGTGGGTGAACCGGTGGAGCTTGACGCGCTTGATGACACGACGGGCGACATGGCACCTTATGAGCGGTTGATCGGAGATGCCATGAACGGGCAACACCAACTCTTCACCCGCGAAGATGCAAGTGAGCTCGCATGGCGCGTGGTGGAGCAGGTGATCAACCTTCAGGACAAGCCTTATGTCTATCAACCCGGGACATGGGGACCTGTGGAAGAGGCGGCGAAGCTGGCGCCTCCTGAAGGATGGGCGGAGGTTAAAAGCTAAGTGGTTCCAAGCGCAAAACGTTCAGCGAACGGTACAATTCAAACAGAAAATCGCCGCGGCATGGAATTCCAAAGCGAAATCACGCGGGTGTCCGGATGGGACGGATTGTAACCTAGGATGCTCAACGACGCGGTGCCGAGCTGAAGGTGTTCGCCCTCGCTGATCGCCAGCCCCAGCCAGCGCACTGTCAAAGCCGGCAAGAAATGCCCGTGCGAAAAAAGCGCAACGTTCCCGGTCATGATGGTGAGACGTGCGATGAGACGATCGGCACGGGCAGAAACTTGCTCAGGCATTTCACCATGAGGGCAGCCGTCACGAAAGATATTCCAGTCTGGCCGTTCTTTGCGGATTTCTGAGGAGAGCTTGCCTTCATAGTTTCCGTAGTCCCATTCAGCGAGATCCGGCTCTATCTCCGCATCTCGGCCAAGCCCCACCAACTCACAGGTTTGCTTGGCGCGCTGTCGCGGACTGGTCAGCACATGATCAAATTTGATTTGGTTGACCCATGGCAGCAAAGCGCGCGCTTCGTATTCACCTTGCTTCGTCAGTGGAATGTCTGTGCTTCCGGTGTGCCGGCCCGAAAGCGACCATTCGGTCTGGCCGTGCCGAAACAGATAGAGATTCAACGGGGCCTCCGAGATAGCCGTCACGTCTGCTCCATGGCGAGGGTGTATTTGCCTTGCAGCGCAGCTTTGTTGCAGTGAAGACGATGCCCCAGAGCCTGTTGTGCAGCTTGAACGCGATCTTCCTTGCCCTGCCAAATTTCCAGCGCCGGTTGCTGAATTGCCCTGGAAAATGAAAATACAAGCGGCCAGGGCACCCGCGACGTCGACGCCTTCGCCAACACATTGATGGCGTTGAGACGCGCTGTTGCCAATTCTGCGGATTGGCCACCAGAAAGGAAGGCGATCCCCGGAACCGCAGCGGGAACGACCTCAAGAAAACATTTCACGGTGGTTTCGGCTATTTCATCAACGCTCACCTGTGTCGGACACGCCAATCCCGGAAGGATCATGTTGGGCTTCAAGATCATGCCTTCCAACATTACGTTTTGCGACGAAAGATGGCTGAATACGGCGCGCAGCGTTTGCGTGGTGACATCGCGACATCGTTCAAGCGAGTGCACCCCCTCCATTAATACTTCTGGCTCCACAATCGGAACGATGCCCGCCTCCTGACACAAGGCTGCGTAACGTGCCAAAGCATTCGCGTTGGCCTCAATGCATCCACGCGTCGGAATGTCATCCCCAACCGTGATTACCGCGCGCCACTTTGCAAAGCGTGCACCCATTCCGGAATATTCCTTGAGGCGCTCACGCAAACCATCAAGTCCTTCCGTAATCTTTTCTCCGGGACGCGCGGCCAAATCCTGGGCACCTGCATCGACCTTGATCCCGGGTATTATACCGGCCGAAGCAAGGGCCTTCGCAAAGGGAGTGCCGTCCTTTGTTTTCTGACGAATGGTTTCGTCGAACAGAATTGCGCCATTGATTGCGTCTCCCAGTCCAGGGGTGCTGACGATCAGCTCACGATAGGAGCGCCGCGCCTCCTCGGTTTGCGGAATGCCTACTGCAGCAAATCGGCGGTTACATGTGCCCGTGCTCTCGTCCATTGCGAGCAGGCCCTTGCCGGAGCCCATCAGTTGGCGTGCTGTCTTGACAAGTTCTGCTTCATTCATGGGGCGATATCACTTCAATTCAGATTAGAATGACCAAGTTGCACCCATTTTGCAAATGACAAGAACCTCATGTCTGGCTTCCACAAAATGTCCAAGCACAACCTCTCAGGCGATTGAAAAACCGCCATTGCCACGGTCAAATACCAAATTGGGATCGGCGACAATATCGCAGCGAACGTCGCCCAAGCTTCGAAACCGTCAACTCTTTAGTTCTGTGACTTCCCGGCGGTAGGGCATGTCGAGAAAATCTGGTTGCGGCTCGCCAAATCCCTCGGCCAATTTGCGGCCCGAATAGACTGCTGCAGCAATCGTGCCGGGGCTGTAGCAATCGCCGATGCGGGTGGCATTTCCCATGGACAATGAATGGAAGAGCGAATCGTCCACGTCCTTTGCCGTCACCAGAATTGTGCATTGCGCCTCGATGCGTTTTTCCTTTCCGGTGAAGGTGCATGCCACTACGACATGATCTTCGGCAGCGGATTGAACCGCCATATTGGCTTCGATGTGGACGCCGAGTTCGAGCAGGCGCGTCTGGATGCGGGGCTGCTCCAGCGAGGCTTTGGTGTAAGACGAGACGAGATAGGACGGTGTGACCAGCGTCACGTCATATCCTTCTTTGCGTAAGAGTTCGGCCAAAATGCCGCCCATGTAATAATGATCATCGTCATATAGAACCACATTGTGCCCGGCGGGCCTTGCGCCGTCCAGAATATCATCGGGCGTCAGGACATTTGCCCTGGCAGAAATCGCGATCGGTTTACTGTGATGGCGGGCCACGCCGTCGCGCCGCCACTTTGCACCTGTGGCCAGCACAACGTGGTCGGCACCAAATTCAATGATGGCTTCCGCCGTCATGTTGCTTTCCAGAAAGAACTCTACATTGCGCATCTTGTTGATTTGACCAAGACGCCAATCACGCACGCGACCCCAAGCAGCGAGCCCTGGCAGCTTGCATTCACGCGACACACGACCACCCACTTCCGACCGCTGATCTGCAAGTGTGACCTTGTGGCCGCGTTGCCCCAAAGCACGCGCCGCCTCAAGTCCGGAAGGCCCCGCTCCCACGATGAGAATGTTCTCTGTCGCGCCCGCTGGCCTGATTTTTTCAGGGTGCCAGCCCCGCCGCCACTCTTCGCCCATGGAAGGGTTCTGCGTGCAGCGAATGGGCGACATTGTGTAGTCGCCGGTTACGCAGACATTGCAGCCGATGCATTCGCGAATGTCTTCTGGCCTACCCTCTTCGATCTTGCGCGGCAAAAAAGGATCAGCAATTGAAGGCCGCGCCGCACCAATCATATCCATGATGCCCTGTTTTATCACGCGTACCATTGTGTCGGGCGACGTGTAGCGACCAACGCCAACAACAGGTTTGGTGGTCAGCTTTTTTACGCCCTTGATATAAGGCTCTTGAAAGCCTTCCTGGGAAAAACGCGATGTCTGGCTGTCCTGTGACCAATCAGAGAGCGATAAATCCCACAGGTCAGGCAGGTCCGCCATCAGGCCAATGGCGTCCTCCACTTCGGCAGGCTCCAAGCCATCGGCACCCAGGAATTCACTCATTGCGATGCGCACAGGCACTGCGCAAGTATCGCCCACGGCGTCTTTGGTGTCTTCGATCACCTCGCGCAGAAGCCGCGCACGGTTGGCCAAGGAGCCACCATATTCATCGGTTCGGAAATTGCTGGAGCGCGAGAGAAATTGCTGGAAAATGCCGATGCCGTGTCCGGCATAAACATAAATCAAATCATAGCCTGCGGCCTTGCCGCGAAGAGCCGCCGCGCGGTGCGCACGCCTCAGGTTTTTAATGTCCTGCTTGTCCATGACGCGGGCCGAGACCGGATCATTGAAATAACTGGATGTTGGGCGTGCTGATGCCGCCACCGGAATTTCACGCGACCACAAATTGTTGGAGGTGAATCCCGAATGCGAAAGCTCCAAGCCTGCGAGCGAACCATGTTCGTGGATTTTCTCGGCGATGCGAGCATGCATGGGAATGTCCTGATCGCTCCAGATCCTGAGTTCCACGTAAGGTGCCACATCAGACGTCGGATGAATTTCTGTCATCTCGGTGCAGACCACCGCCCAGCCACCTTCTGCCTTCATGCCGCGCATGGCGGCCAGTGCTGATGGATCGCGCCAGCCCATGCCGTTGCAATGCGGCACCTGATAAAAGCGATTGCGTGCCGTTACAGGGCCAATCCTGATGGGCTCAAACAGAATGTCGTAGCGTGGATCACGGCTCATTCGAGCGAAAACTCTGGCCCTGCAATGTGCACGGCAAGGAGGCAGCCGTTGGGTGTGGTCGAACAATGTTCAGTGCCATCGCGCAACCATACAAGATCACCTTTTTTGTAAACCGTACCGTCATTCTCGATGAGTTCACCCTCCAGAATGAGGAACTGCTCATGCCCGTTGTGCCGATGCGCCCGCGTCGTCATGCCAGCGGGCATGCGATAGACATGAAAGCCCACCCCCAATGGAAGGGATTGGTCATGCTGCAGAATGCTGTCGCCATAGGCTTTGCCGTCATCATAAACGAAAGGTTTAAACTCCGCAGAATGGATATTGGCGACGCGGCGATCTTCATTTTTTACGGGTTTCATTTTGGGTTCCTCTCGGTAAGTTCGATCTGATCATGATATTTTGCGGCGGCCAAAGCTTTCAATGGATCAGCAGCAGGGTTTTTCGCGTGAGCGCGATAGATTTCCAATACCTTTTCACCAATCATGCCGCGATTATAGAAATACATGGCCGCGGCGTAGCGTATTTGCCCGCCATCCGCAGCGACTGAGGCGCTGGTCAAGAGCCTGTACTGCTCATGGTCTTCAGGATTTTGCAAAGCAATCATGGTGTCACTTGTTGGCCGCGATGGCCAACTGAATGTCGTGCTCACGCCTTCGTTCCTGCCGCGTCAGAATGACCGTTGACAGTGTGACGCCAATGCCGACGATCAAAACAATGACCGAGGCCAGCGCATTGATGTCAGGCGTAACGCCCAGCTTCACCTTGCTCCAGATCAGAATTGGCAATGTGGTGTAACCGGGACCCGTGGTGAAACTGGTGATCACCACGTCATCCAGCGAAATGGTGAAGGCCAGAAGCCAGCCCGAGAGAATGGCCGGAGAAATAACTGGAAATGTTATGTCGCGCAAAACCTGCCAGGGCTTTGATCCCAAATCCATTGCCGCTTCTTCAAGCGACGTGTCCATCGAAGAGAGGCGCGAATGGACCACCGTCGTCACATAGGTCATGGAGAATGTAATGTGGGCAATGGTGATCGTGGTGAAACCGCGCTTGGCTGGCCAGCCCAGATATTGCGCCATCATAATGAAGAGCAGCAGCGACGATATGCCGGTGATTACTTCGGGCACGATCAGAGGTGCTGTCACCAATCCTGAGAGAAATGATCGCCCTCGGAATTGCTTGAAGCGCGCCAGGGCCAGCCCTGCGAAAGTTCCGAGCAGGGTGGCAGCAGTGGCGCTAATCAATGCAATTTCCAATGAGAGGATTGCGGCGTCGGCGATTTGGCTATTGCTGAACAGCTTTCCATACCATTCCGTCGAAAAGCCGCCCCACACAGTCGCCAGCCTCGACTTGTTGAACGAAAAGAAAATCATTGAAAAGATCGGCACGTAGAAGAACGCCAATCCGAAGGCAATCATGGTGAGCAAAAATGTTGGGCGGCGGTTCATCTCAACTTTGCCCCACGCTTTGCGCCTTGGACGCATAATAATTGTAGATCATCAAGGGTACGACAAGAAACAGCAACAATGACACCGCGACGGCTGAGGCCATGGGCCAATCGCGGTTTGAGCCAAATTCCTGCTGAATGACGCGGCCCAACATCGGATCGGCAGCATCGCCTACGAGACTTGGAATGATAAGTTCGCCCGCCGCCGGAATGAAGACAAGAAGTCCCCCTGCGATAATTCCTGGAATGGAAAGAGGCAGGGTCACATCGCGAAATACCTGCCAGGGCTTCGAGCCCAAATCCATCGCGGCTTCATTCAATGTTGTGTCCAGCCGCTCAAGATTTGCATAGAGCGGCAAGATCATGAAGGGCAGATAGGAATAGACCATGACCAAAACAACTGCGAAATTGGTGTTCATCATCTGGATTGAATCGATGGCCCAGCTTTGCGGCACCACAGCGTTATAGGCAGCGGTGAGTGATACATTAAACCAGCTGTTTCTGCCCATCAGGCCGATCCATGCGTAGACACGCAGAAGAAACGACGTCCAAAACGGAAGGATGATCAACATGAGCAAGAAGCGCTGCGTTGATTTTCCAACGCGCGTTATGCCGAGCGCCATGGGATAACCGATCAGCAGACAGAGTACAGTTGCCACCGTAGCATTGTAGATGGAGATGAAGCTGGCGCGAATGTAAAGGGAGTCTGTAACCAAGCGGTTATAGGCTTCCCACCTGATGTAGGGCCATTCCGGAAGAAAGGCGAAGGGCGGTGATTGCGAGACGGTTTTTGCAAAACTCATCACCACGACAATTAAAAATGGTACCATGAAGAATAGGATGAGCCAGAGATAGGGCGTTGCAATGATGAGGTCGCGCCAACCCCTGCGGTTGAACCAGCTGTCCACATGTTTGGGTGCAACTTCGCTCACACGTCACCCTTGAAAACCATCAATGCCTTTGGATCAATGCTGAGGAATACCTCATCATCCCACGTGACTTTTGCCTCACCTTCAGAAAGGCGCAAGGCATTGACGGTATTGACCGAGAGCACGTGGCCCGTTGCAAGTTTGATGCGGTAAAGCGAATCCTTGCCGAAATATCCAAAGTCCTGGACCTGGCCTTTCAGGACGTTGCTGACGTTTGAGGGCTTCTTGCGCGTGATGGAAATTTTCTCGGGTCGAAATGCCAAAGAGACTTTTTCACCGACTAAAAGCCCTTGGCTCGTCTGAACATTCAAGGGCTGCCCGAGTAGAGGCGAGGACACTTCCAATTCACCATTCCTGGTTTTGGTGATTTCTGCATCCACCATGTTGATGGACCCAATGAAGCCCGCCACGAATTTGCTGTTTGGAAATTCATAGACGTCTGAAGGTTGGCCAATCTGCTTCACCTGGCCCTTGTCCATTACAGCAACACGAGAGGCCAAAGTCATCGCCTCTTCCTGGTCATGGGTGACCACGACGAAGGTGATGCCGGTCTTGTATTGGATATTCGAAATTTCAAACTGCGTTTGTTCGCGGAGTTTTTTGTCGAGGGCACCCAGGGGCTCATCCAGCAGCAGTAATTTCGGCTGTTTGGCCAATGATCGCGCAAGGGCCACCCGTTGGCGCTGACCCCCAGACAATTGATGGGGTTTGCGGTCTGCGAGATGGGAAAGTTGCACCAGGCTCAACATTTCCTTTGTACGGTCTTTGCGCTGGGCCGCCGTCATCGCTTCATGTTTCAGGCCATAGCCAACGTTTGCCGCCACCGTCATATGGGGGAACAGGGCATAAGACTGGAACATCATATTGACGGGCCGATTATAAGGGG
>JBDSTO010000026.1:0-8779 GCA_039928255.1 Aestuariivirga sp.
TGCGATTGGGAGGCGTCAAACAGGCCCGCTGGCAAAACCAGCGGGCCTTTTGTTTTTGCAGCCTGACGGGTTATAGGGAGGGTTAACAAGGTTTTCCGAATCCCATGACGATTATTGACAGTATCAAATCCTCAATTGCCCCCATCCACCGCGAAGGCTGGCGCTTTGTGGCAATTTTTGCAGGCGTCACAATTCTGCTGTGGTGGCTGGCTGTTCCGCTGTTGCCATGGGTCGGCGTGGTGCTAACCGCGTGGTGCGCCTATTTCTTCCGCGACCCCCAGCGCGTCACCCCCATGGGCGAAACGCTGGTCATTTCTCCAGCAGATGGCCAGATTAGCGCCATTGAAAAACTCATTCCACCCCCAGAGCTGGACCTGCCCCGCGAAACCATGACGCGAATTTCAGTCTTCATGAATGTGCTGGATGTCCACGTGAACCGTAGCCCGATGGCAGGCCGCATCGCCCACATCACTTATATCCCCGGCCTCTTTCTCAATGCCGAACTCGACAAGGCCAGCAACGACAATGAACGTCAGGCCTTTACGCTCGAGATCGCAGGCGGCGCAAAAATTGGTGTTGTGCAAATCGCCGGCCTCATCGCCCGCCGCATTGTGAAATTTGTGGACGAGGGTGATGTGCTGCAGGCGGGCCAGCGTTTTGGCCTCATCCGTTTTGGCAGCCGCCTTGATGTCTATTTGCCGGTTGATGTGGCACCACTCGTCATCGTGGGCCAACGCGCCCTTGCTGGTGAAACCGTCCTCGCAGACCTCGCCCAAAAAGGGCCTTCACGCCTGGGAAGGAAATCATGAGCGAGACGCCAGCCGTACCACCCAAAGAGCGGCGCTTCAAACCCGTTCCCGCGCGTTTTCTTCTGCCCAATCTCGTAACGCTTCTGGCACTCAGCAGCGGCGTCACAGCCATTCGCTGGTCCATGGAAGGCCACTATGAATGGGCCGTCTACGGAATTATCTTTGCCATTGTTCTTGATGCCATGGATGGAAGAATAGCCCGCCTGCTTCAAGGCACGTCCCGCTTTGGTGCGGAACTTGATTCTCTCGCCGACTTTGTAAACTTCGGCGTGGCCCCAGCCATCATGGTCTATTTCTGGACGTTGAATACGCTCCATAATCTGGGCTGGCTCATCTGTCTCATGTTTGCAATTTCTGGTGCTCTGCGTCTGGCGCGTTTCAATGTGGCTTTGGATGATCCCAACAAGCCAGCCTGGGCAGGAGCCTATTTCACCGGCGTTCCCGCACCCGCAGGCGCCATGCTGGCGCTGCTTCCGCTTTACCTTGGTTTTCTGGGTTTCATCGGCAACGGTCACGAACATGCCGGGCTGTTTGCCGCCTATCTTGTTTTGATCGGCGGCTTGATGATGAGCCGCATCCCCACATTTTCTGGCAAGAACTTTGCCCGGATACCAAGAGAATATGTACTTCCAATTCTGTTCGGCCTGGCGCTGGCCATTTTGTTGCTGGTGTTATTTCCGTGGGAATCATTGCTGGCAATGTCCATAATTTATCTCAGCCTGATCCCGGTGAGTGTCCTGTCTTACCGCCGGCGCAAAAGGCGAGACAAGGTTTAACGCAGGACATGGCCCATGCGCCGCGCGCTGTTTGATCAACTTCGACAAGATGGTGCTAGGCCCCGGCTGAAACCAAATCTATTCGCGCGCACGGCACAGTTTGCCATGCACAACGCGAACGCAGTTATTCTCGCAGCGCTGTTCATGGCCGCACTGATGGCCTGGCCCGGCTATTCCCATTTTCCAGCAACCCTCCGGCTGGATTTTCTGGGCGGGGGCCAGGCCGGAAAAAACTGGTCGCGGCTTCAGAAGGATTTTCCGGGAATTGAAAATCTGGCCACCATTTCCGTGGCCCACCCGGATGGAGCAAAGCTCAAACAAATCCGTGAAGACACCGTGGCCAAACTGAAAAGCCATACCGATCTTTTTCAACAGGTGCTGGCACCGGGTTCTGGGGATTATTACAACACTTACGGCGTCTACTATCGCAAGCCCGCTGAACTTGATGCCCGGGTCTCCTATGCGATTTCCCTGAAACCGCTTTTCCAGGCGGTTGCCGCAGCCCCGCGCGGTGACAGCCTGGCAACACTTGTCAATGAAGTGGCCGCCGCCATCGAACAGGGCAGGGACCCGCAAGGCCTCGATATTCTGTTCACCGAAGCTGCAGCGTCCGTCAAAGCCCTAATGGCAGGCGAAGAGCGCGGCGTGGATTGGCTCACCGTGGCGGGCTTGTCGTTCAACGAGAATGCGCAGGCCGGAATGATATTGGTCTGGCCCAAACCCGGCAATGTCACGGCTGCCAATACGATGATCAATAGCGTAGCCGCAGAACTGCGCGCCGATCCAGCAGTGAGCGTCGTCATTCAGGAAGCGCCTGATGAGATGGCGGATCTTGTGCCACCCGGTTCGCAACATCGCACCTTGGTGGTGATGGGCTTTTCAGTCTTGCTGATCACCATGGTGCTCTTCGCACTGCTGGGACAACTTCGGTTGGTATTTATTGCCTTGGCACCAGCTGGCTTGGCAAGCTTGGCCGCCGCCGCATCACTTGCATATTTTGTTCCCGCAGAATGGATCGGGTTCTGGCCTGTCTTGGTCGCAGCGGGCGCGCTCGGGCTGGTGCTTGGTTTGCGTTTCACCTTTGCCAGTCTGGAGCCTCTCGCTCAAAGGCGGGGCGTTGAAACCGCTGTCATGCTGGCGGCGCAGAAGCAGGGCCGGGGTCTTCTGATCCTGGCAATTGCCTGCGCCTTGCCATGGGGTACCTGGGCAGTGGCAGCAGACGCGCGCATCATTGCCACAGTGCCAACCATGATTGGTGCCACCATCGTTGCATTGTTGGGGACATTCCTGCTGCAGCCCGCACTCTTCGCTGCATGGGGACGCCGCTATGACTGGCAGGCAAGGGAGTGGCTGGCCCCGCTCCACGATTTGCTGTTCGATAATAACATGTGGCGTTCATCGCGCACGGTTTTAATGGCGCTGGCCATTCCGCTCATTGTTTTGGGCCTGTGGCTCCACCCCGCAACACCTCAGCCTCTGGCGTTGAAAGACATGTCCAATGCGCAAGTCAATCTTCTGGTCCACTCGTCAGCCGAGGCAATGACCGCAATCGCAAAACTGAAAGACGTGCCCAAGGCGGGTGCCATTCGCTGGCTTGGCGCTTTCCTTCCGGTAGACGTTGAGGCCAAGCAGCTGGTTCTGACGCAACTGAAAGATGCTTTTCCAAAAATCCAGCCGCAGCAACCTTCAAGTATTGATGACCTGCAGCAACAGATGGATACGCTGAAAGAGTCACTGGGCAACATCGCGTCCGCTCAGGGTGCACGGCCAGAACTCAAAGCGGCCGCTGAAGATCTGCGCCGCAGCCTTGAACTTTTTACAAGTACAGGCACCGAGAAAGAACTCCTGCATTTTGAAAACCGCATGTTCGGTGGCTTCAACCGGTTGGGGGCGTTGGGCGATCAGCTTTCAGCTCTTGAACCTCCCGACATCAAAGATCTTGATCCTGCTTTGCGCTCCATGTTTCAGGCCAGCAATGGCGACCTCAGAATTGAGGTGACACCGCTGAAGGGTACGAATTCTTTGACTCTGGCGCGGGATTTGGACCAACGCGGTTTTTCTGTCGCCCACCCCGCGGTTGGCAAACTGAACAACTCTGAACAGTTTTGGCGCTCGCTCAGCATCTCGGGCTGGGTGGGGCTGGGCCTGCTCTTGTTTTCTTTGGCCGTGACCATCCGCAATCTCAGCGGCGTTCTTGCCGCAACGATGGTGGTAATTGTTGCACTCAGCGGAGGCCTGGCCGTCTTTCTGCAATTCCAATTATTTCTGGAGCCCGACACATTGTTGATGGGAACCTGCGGCATCACACTTCTGCTGTTGATCATCCTCGACAGTTTCACAAAAACGCCAATCACCACGCAACCCGTTCACCCGGCCCAATATGCAACAGAAGGCTGGGCACTGACGCTGCTGCTGGCGGCAGGTGCTGCACCCGTCATCCTGCTCAATCTCCAACCCTGGTCAGACCGCGTTGCCACGCTTCTGGCCCTGATGGTCATGATCACGGCGGTGGTCGGCCTGTTCCTGGTGCCGCTGGTGCGGGCTCTCAGGCGCGATGATCCCATCTGATTTGCAAGCCGACGCGCCTTCTGCCATAGTTGTCAGGTGAAAAAGATTGGTTTCCATAGTGATCGCACACTGCGCGACGACGTGTTGGTGGCCTGCGCGCGGATCGGGTTTAAGCCCTAGGACATTGCTCTTGCTTTCGGCGGCCTTTGCCGGCCTCAATCATTGCAATCAGGAGCTATCATGACCGTTCATCCAAAAAATCTGAATATCGAAGAAATCGTCAAGGCAGATATTGCCCACCATTTTCATCCCTTCACCGACCACAAGGCATTCCATGCCGCAGGCGGCCCCCGCGTCATCACCCATGGTGACGGCGTCTGGATTTGGGATGGCAAGGGCAACAAGATCCTGGACGGCATGTCAGGCCTGTGGTGCGTGAACATCGGCTATGGCCGCAAGGAATTGGCCGACGCCGCCTTCAAGCAGATGATGGATCTGCCCTATTACAATACCTTCTTCAAAACCACGACAGTGCCAGCCACTGAATTGGCCGCCAAGATTTCCTCAGTGCTGCCCAAGAAATTCCAGCGCATTTTCTTCACCAATTCAGGCTCTGAAGGCAACGACACCATCGTCCGCTTCGTCCGCCATTATTGGAAGGTGATGGGCAAGCCCTACCGCCAACACATTATTGGAAGGAAGCGCGGCTATCATGGCTCAACCTGGGTCGCAGCAAACCTCGGCGGCATGATCGGCATGCACGAACAGGGCGGAACACCGCTTGAAGGCTTCCACCACATTCAACAACCCTATTGGTATGATTTTGGCGGCGACAAGACGCCGGAAGAATTTGGCCTTGAGGCTGCAGCTGAACTCGAAAAGAAAATTCTCGAACTGGGGCCAGACAATGTGGCGGCCTTCATTGGCGAGCCCATTCAGGGCGCTGCAGGCGTGCTCATTCCGCCATCAACCTACTGGCCAGAAATTCAGCGCATCTGCCGAAAATACGGCATCATCATCATTTCCGACGAGGTGATCTGCGGCTTTGGGCGCACCGGCAAATGGTTTGGCTTTGAAAACTTTGGCTATGAGCCCGACATTGTGAACATGGCCAAGGGCCTGTCGTCAGGCTATCTGCCCATCGGCGCTGTGGCGTTCTCTGAAGACCTGATCAAGCCCTTCTTCGACAAGGGCGGCGAGTTCTATCATGGCATGACCTATGACGGCCATCCCGTGGCAGCAGCCGTCGCCCTGCGCAATATCGAAATCCTGCAGGATGAAAAGCTGGTAGAACAGGTGGCCGAACTTGGCCCCTATTTCAACAAGGCCTTGAACTCTTTGGCCGATCACCCGATTGTTGGCGAAACCCGCTCCATGGGTTTGATTGGTGCCATCGAACTCACCAGCAACAAGGCCAAGCGCGCCCGCTTCAATGACTCAGGCCGCGTGGGCACTATCTGCCGTGACCACAGCTTCAACGCAGGCCTCATCATGCGCGCCTGCTGGGACACCATGGTTCTGGCCCCGCCCTTCTGCATTTCCAAAAAAGAGATTGATGAAATGGCAAAACTGGCCCGGATAGCACTCGACAAAACCTATGCCGATGTGAAATCTGAGATGTAAAAAAGTTAACTGAATCAATGGCCCGAAACTTGCTTAACTGTAACCAATATCCATAAACTACCCTAACAGAGAGGAACGCAAGAATGCCTAATTTCCAGCCTTCATTCCGAGCCAACCGTCGTAGTTTCCTGAAGGGCGGCGCTGCCGTCGCGATGGGCGTCACGTTGCTGCCCTACAAGTCCATGGCCGCCGAAGAAAAGAAAATGAATCTCTACAGCTGGGATTCCTATCTCGGTGAAAACACCTTGGCCGACTTCACCAAGGAGAGTGGCGTCACCGTCAAGCTCGATATTTTTGGCAGCAATGACGAGCTCTTCGCCAAGCTCAAGGCCGGCAACCCCGGTTATGATGTCGTCATCCCTTCGGCCAACTGGGTCCAGCGCTTTGTTAAGGCCGGCATGTTGATGCCGCTTGATCACGGCAAGATCCCCAACATCAAGAACTACGACAAGGCCTTTATGGACGGTGAGTTTGATCCCGGCCGCAAATATTCGCTGGCCTATACCTGGGGCACATTCGGCATTGGCTACCGCAAGTCCAAGGCCAAGACCAAGCCAGACTCCTGGAAATACCTGCTCGACTCGACCGACTTTGATGGCAAGATTTCGATCCAGGCTGATGAGGAATATGCGTTGGGTTCAGCCCTGCAATATTTGGGCTATAGCTGGAACTCCACCAACAAGACTGAACTCGGCAAGGCCAAGGATTTGCTGATCTCGGCCAAGAAGCACATCAAGCTTTTTGCCAAGGACAACGGCCAGGATCTTCTGGCCTCGGGCGATGTTGATATTTGTTCGGAATTCGGTGGCGACGTCTTGCAGGTCATGAAAGCAGACACGACCAATGACCTCGATTACGTTTTGCCCAAGGAAGGTGGCAACGTCTGGCAAGACACCATGGCCATTGCCAAGGGCGCACCACACCCTGAAAATGCCCTCAAATATATCAACTACATCTGCGATGCGAAGGTGAATGCCGAACTTTTGGTTAGCATCAATTATGCAACGCCAAATGCCGCGGCCAAGGCGCTTACGAATGATGAGTACAAGAATAATCCCATCATCTTCCCGCCGGCTGAGCAATTAAAGAAAGCAGAGCCCAGCCTCTATCTCGGTGAAGACGCAATTTCGTTCCGCGAAGAAATTTGGACGGCCGTGCAGGCTGCCTAAAATCTCGGCATAAAAGTTTGACAAGGGCGGCTTCGGGCCGCCCTTGGTGTTTTAAATGGGCGGCTGCGGGCCGCCCTTGCCTTATCTATACCTTGCGATAAGGTGTCTTGGGGTGGCGTTTAGACCACGCGATTGAGGGCAACGGAAATTGGATGATTGGAAAGATTACAAGCGCGTCTTCCTGACGCTTGCAACGCCGGGCACACTTTGGTTGGCCTTGTTTTTCATCATTCCGATGGCGTTCCTTTTTGTCCTCAGTTTTTCGTCCAAGGCCGTCGTCGATGGCGAGACGTCATCCACAGTCTATGACTATTTCAACACGGTAAAAAACTACACCTCAGCCGCAGGGTCGGATTATCTGGTGCTGTTGTGGCGTGCTGTGTGGACAAGTGTCGTGGCCACATTCGTCTGCCTGGTCGTGGCTTATCCTCTGGCCGTGGCCGTCTGTTTCGCGCCACCGCGCTATCGACCCATTCTGCTCTTGCTGTTGGTGCTTCCCTTCTGGATCAATCTGCTCATCCGCACCTACGCCATCTATACGATTTTCCGCACCACGGGTGTTGTGAACCAGGCCTTTGGGCTTGTGGGCCTTGGGCCCTTCGAGATGATGAACAATTCGGGCGCAGTCATCATGGGCCTGGTCTACGTCTATCTGCCCTTTATGGTGCTGCCGCTCTATTCGACAATCGAAAAACTCGATCGCAGCTTTCTTGAGGCCAGCCTTGACCTTGGCGCGTCGCAGGCCACCACCTTTTGGCGCATCACCTGGCCGCTCACCTTGCCGGGCATCATCACCGGTATCATCCTTGTTTTCATCCCGTGCCTCGGCACATTCCTGATTTCTGACCGCTTGGGCGGCCCCAATGACGTCACCATCGCCAACACCATCGAGCAACAATTCCTCGAAGCCAACAATTGGCCATTTGGTTCGGCCCTCTCATTCATCCTGATGTACGCAACGTTCTTTGCGTTGATGGTACGTGCCTTCGTGGCCAAGCGCTCAGTCGGGGTGGACGCATGAGTACGCAACTGAAACCGGGTCGCGGGCCACTGGATTACGCGACAAGGCCGTGGATCGTGGCACTATTCTTTCTCTCTCTGGTGTTTCTCTATGCGCCAATCATTTCGCTGGTCGTCTTTTCCTTCAACGTCGACAAGACCGGCGTTTGGCATGGCTTCACCTTCATGAATTACGTCAAGGCCTGGAACAATGCCGATATTTTCTCGGCCTTGTCCAACTCGCTCGTCATCGCTTTGGTCTCTACGATCTTCTCCACGATTTTTGGTGCCATGACAGCGTTGACACTCTGGCGCTTCAAATTTCCCTTCAAGAACGCCTATGAAGGTTTTGTGGCCTTGCCCATTGTCGTGCCTGAAATCTGCATGGGCATCTCGTTGCTGATGTTTTTCACCTACACAGGCATGATGGAAGCCACACGCGATCTTCCGTTCCCTTTGAATTTGTCGAATATCATCTTCGCGCACATTGCTTTTTCCTTCCCATTTGTCACCGTCGTCGTGCGCGCGCGTCTGCAAGGCTTCAACCGCCAGCTTGAGGAAGCGTCAAAGGATTTGGGCGCTACTGAGTTCCAGACATTCGTCAATGTGCTGGTACCCTTCATGATGCCGGCCCTGGTGGCGGGGGCATTGCTGGCCTTCACATTGTCGCTGGATGATTTTGTCATCACCTTCTTCTCTTCCGGCCCCAACACCACAACATTCCCGGTGAAGATTTACGGCATGGTCAAGCGTGGTGTTGATATGCAAATCAACGCGGCATCAACCGTGCTGATTGTCATCACACTGGCCGCAACAATGATTGCCATGAAACTGCAAGCGCCCAACAAGGCCGGACATTGAGGACCACATGACTGAACCCATTATTTCCATCCGC